>NZ_JAAQWV010000009.1:0-203241 GCF_012985715.1 Pseudomonas sp. WS 5051 | reverse complement strand
AGATATCTGCAACCAGATCCCAGGCTGCGTCGGGGAGTTCATACCGCTTTGCCATCTTGGCCTCCTGGCTTTAATGGCGGTGTATTTTACAGAAAATCGTATTTCTTGGGTTTACGTACAGAGCCTAGCAAGCTGAATTGCGAGGGGTGACTCATCATCCATGTACTCACGTTGCGCTGAAGGGCTTTCTCTTTGGAGGGCCGTTGTAACACTCAGGGCACAACCTTGCTCGGGTTCTGTGCAAAGGCGCACAGAACCCGAGGGTACGTTTTACTTCTTCAACCCGGCAATGCAGGGCGAGACAAACAACTCGCCGCGATAGGCGCCTTGTACGGTGCGCTTGCCGACCAGCAGCCACATCAGCGCCAGTGCCAGCACCAGGATGCAACCGGCTACATCAAAGAAGCTCAGGTGCAGCATGCTGCCCAGGCGCAGGGTGGCCAGCGAGTACACCCCCAGCGGGAAGGTGAAGCCCCACCAGCCCAGGTTGAACGGGATGCCCGAGCGGAAGTAGCGAATAGTGATCAATGCCGCCATCACAATCCACCACAAGCCCACACCCCACAGAATCACCCCGCTGATCAGGCCCAGGCCTTCGACAATCTCACCGATTCGTGCCAGACCATTGGCCGCAAAAATTTCCGGGGCATCGGCACCCAGCAACAGCAGGCCCAGTGCACCCGTACCGATAGGGCCTAACGCCAGCCAGCTGGATGCAGCCATGCTCTCGTGGGGCAGTTTATGCAGCGCCATGCGCAGGATCAAAATGGTCAGGATGCTGAATGCCACCGGCACCGAAAACGCCCACAGTACATAGCTGGTAATCAGCACATGAAACTGCGTGACGGTATCGCTCAGATACGGTGCCAAGAGACCGCCACTGGCTGCCGCAACCTCAGCGGCCACCACCGGCAGCAGCCAGACAGCAGTCATTTGGTCGATGCTGTGATCCTGACGGGTAAACATCAGGTAGGGGATCAGCACGCCACAGCCCAGCGCCATGGCCACATCGATCCACCACAGCACTTCGGCCACCTGCACCATGCCTTCGCCCCAGCGCGGCACGCCGAACACCAGAAAGCCGTTGATGATGGTCGCCAGGCCCATGGGAATGGTGCCAAAAAACATCGACACCGTGGAGTGCCCGAAAATGCGCTGCGCCTCGTCGAAATACAACATCCAGCGCGCGCCATAAAGCACGCTGAATAGAATAAACAGACCGATATTGAACAACCACAACCCTTCGGCAAAGGCATGTACACCGGGAATATGCACCGGTAATTGAGCCAGTGCCAAGGCCAAAACCCCCGTACCCATGGTCGCGGCAAACCAGTTCGGGGTGAACTGGCGGATCACTTCGCGGGGGTGCTGCAAGTGGCTAAATGGCCGAAAAGCGGCTTTGGCTTTGTTTGGGCAAGTCATGGGTTCCTCCTGAGCCTCGTTTGAGGTGCAATTAGAGTAGAACCAAATCGAATATCTATATAACGGGTAATTTCTCTAACTGTTATCTACTACACCTATATAAGATCATATCGACCAACTTCAAACCCTGCGACACCAGGCCGCGCTCAGACCATGGTCGACACTGACGCGCTCCGAACATCATGCGAGACTAGCTGTCTCAAGCGGGATTGCTTGCGGCCTTATACCTTCAGGAGCGTCCATGTCGTTGTCCAGCGGGCTGATTGCCGCCGTTGCCCTGGCCTATATGGCCATTATGTTTGCCATTGCCTTTTATGGTGACCGGCGCAGCAAACCACTGCCGCCGCGGGTTCGCGCGTGGGTGTATAGCCTGTCGCTGGCGGTGTACTGCACCAGTTGGACGTTCTTCGGCGCCGTTGGTCAGGCCGCCGAACAACTCTGGGCATTCCTGCCGATTTACCTGGGGCCGGTACTGCTGCTGGTATGCGCGCCCTGGGTGCTGCAAAAGATGGTGATGATCAGCAAACAGGAGAACATCACCTCGATTGCCGACTTTATTGCCGCCCGCTACGGCAAGTCCCAGTCATTGGCCATTGTGGTGGCATTGATCTGCTTGGTGGGCGTACTGCCCTATATCGCCCTGCAGCTCAAAGGCATTGTGCTGGGGGTCAACCTGCTGATCGGCGCCGGCGCCGATGCAACCGGCTCGAGGGTCGAGGACACGGCGCTGATCGTGACCCTGGTGCTGGCGCTGTTCACCATCCTCTTCGGCACCCGCAACCTCGATGCCACCGAGCACCACCGCGGCATGGTGCTGGCGATTGCCTTTGAGTCGCTGGTCAAGCTGTTCGCCTTTCTCGCCGTCGGCGCTTTCGTAACCTATGGGCTGTATGACGGCTTCGACGATCTGTTCAATCAAGCCATGCTCGCACCGCGGCTTGAGGAGTACTGGAAAGAAACCGTCAATTGGCCCTCGATGATCGTCCAGACTGGCGTGGCCATGATGGCGATTATCTGCCTGCCCCGTCAGTTCCACGTTACCGTGGTGGAAAACATCGAACCCCAGGACTTGCAACTGGCCAAATGGGTGTTCCCGGCCTATCTGATTCTGGCCGGGCTGTTTGTAGTGCCTATCGCCCTGGCCGGGCAAATGTTGCTGCCAAGCTCGGTATTACCGGATTCATTCGTGATCAGCCTGCCCCTGGCCCAGGCCCACCCGGCGCTGGCCTTGCTGGCTTTTATCGGCGGTGCATCGGCGGCCACCGGCATGGTCATCGTGGCCAGCGTGGCGCTGTCGACCATGGTTTCCAACGACATGCTGCTGCCATGGCTGTTGCGCCACAAAAACGCCGAGCGCCCGTTCGAGGTGTTCCGCCACTGGATGCTTTCGGTGCGGCGCGTGTCGATTGTGGTGATTCTGCTGCTGGCCTATGTCAGCTACCGCCTGCTGGGCTCGACCGCCAGCCTGGCCACCATTGGCCAGATTGCCTTCGCTGCCGTCACCCAACTGGCGCCGGCCATGCTCGGCGCCCTGTACTGGAAGCAGGCCAACCGCCGGGGGGTTTTCGCCGGACTGGCGACAGGCACCTTTATCTGGTTTTACACCCTGGTACTGCCGATCATCGCCCACAGCTTTGGCTGGCACCTGAGCCACTTCCCTGGGCTGGCGTGGCTGCACAGTAACCCGCTGGGCCTTTCGATCACCCCGCTGACACAGGGTGTAGTGCTGTCACTGGCAGGCAACTTCACCCTGTTTGCCTGGGTTTCGGTGCTGTCGCGAACCCGCGTGTCAGAACACTGGCAGGCCGGACGTTTTATCGGCCAGGAGCTGAGCAGCCACCCCAGCGGTCGTTCGATGCTGTCGGTACAGATCAATGACCTGCTGGCCCTCGCCGCACGCTTTGTCGGCGAAGAACGCGCGCACCAGAGCTTTATTCGCTTCGCCTACCGTCAGGGCAAGGGCTTTAACCCTAACCAGAACGCCAATGGCGAATGGATCGCCCACACCGAACGGCTACTGGCCGGTGTGCTCGGCGCGTCCTCTACCCGTGCGGTAGTAAAAGCGGCGATTGAAGGCCGGGAAATGCAGCTGGAAGACGTGGTGCGGATTGCCGACGAAGCGTCCGAAGTACTGCAGTTCAACCGCGCCTTGCTCCAGGGCGCCATTGAAAACATCACCCAGGGCATCAGCGTGGTCGACCAGTCACTTAAGCTGGTGGCCTGGAACCGACGTTATCTGGAATTGTTCGACTACCCGGAGGGGTTGATCAGCGTGGGGCGCCCGATTGCTGACATTATCCGCCACAACGCTGAACGCGGCCTGTGCGGCCCCGGCGAAGCCGAAGTGCATGTGGCCCGGCGCCTGCACTGGATGCGCCAGGGTCGGGCGCATACCTCCGAGCGCCTGTTCCCCAATGGCCGCGTCATCGAGCTGATCGGCAATCCGATGCCCGGCGGCGGTTTCGTCATGAGCTTCACCGACATCACCGCGTTCCGCGAAGCTGAACAGGCCCTGACCGAAGCCAATGAAGGCCTGGAGCAACGTGTTGCCGAGCGCACCTTTGAACTGTCGCAGTTGAATCAGGCGTTAACCGAAGCCAAAGGCGTGGCTGAAACAGCCAGCCAGTCGAAAACCCGTTTTCTGGCAGCAGTAAGCCATGACCTGATGCAGCCCATGAACGCGGCACGCCTGTTCTCGTCTGCTCTTTCTCATCAAGAGGAAGGCTTGAGCGCCGAAGCCCGCAAGCTGGTGCAGCATCTGGACAGCTCACTGCGTTCGGCTGAAGACCTGATCAGCGACCTGCTGGATATTTCCCGCCTGGAAAACGGCAAGATCACGCCCGACATCAAGCCTTTTGCCATAAATGACCTGTTCGAAACCCTGGGCAATGAGTTCACTGCACAGGCCCAGGAACAGGGCCTGAGCTTCCGGGTTCACGGTAGCCGCGTGCGGGTCAACAGTGATATCAAACTGCTGCGCCGGATCCTGCAAAATTTCCTCACCAATGCCTTCCGCTACGCCAAGGGCCCGGTATTGCTGGGCGTACGCCGACGCGGCAGTGAGCTATGCCTTGAGGTGTGGGACCGTGGCCCGGGCATCCCGGAAGACAAACTGCAGGTCATTTTTGAAGAATTCAAACGCCTCGACAGCCACCAGACCCGCGCCGAAAAAGGCCTGGGCCTGGGCCTGGCCATCGCCGACGGCTTGTGCCACGTACTTGGGCACAGCCTGCAAGTGCGCTCATGGCCCGGCTTTGGCAGCGTATTCAGCGTGCGCGTGCCGATGGCAAAGAGCCAGGCCGCACCGCAGCCGGTGGTCGCCGAGCAGAATGGCCAACCGCTAACAGGCGCCCGAGTGCTGTGTATCGACAATGAAGACAGCATCCTGATCGGCATGCAAAGCCTGCTGACACGCTGGGGCTGCCAGGTCTGGACAGCGCGCAACCGCGAAGAATGCGCGGCGTTGCTCAATGAAGGCGTGCGGCCGCAGTTGGTACTGGTTGATTACCATCTGGATGATGGCGAGGTCGGCACAGAGCTGATGCGCTGGCTAAGAGCCCAGTTGGGCGAGCCTGTACCGGGCGTGGTCATCAGCGCCGATGGCCGCCCCGAGATGATCGCCGAGGTGCATGCGGCCGGTCTTGAGTATCTGCCCAAGCCTGTCAAGCCCGCCGTGCTGCGGGCGCTGCTGAGCAGGCATGTGCCGCTCTAGCTGAGCGCCCTTGTGGGAGCGGGCTTGCTCGCGATAGTGCCAACTCGGTTTACTTGCAGAGCCTGGTTGATGCCATCGCAGCAAGCCCGCCCCCACAAAGCCATGCACACCGCTTATTCCGCCGGGTGGGCGACACCCTCTTCGTCGGTCATGGCCCGCTCCAGCAGGTCGGCTGGCAGGCTCTTGCTGGCCCGGGCCCCCAGCAGCTTGAGCTGTTCGCTGCGGCTGACCAGATTGCCGCGGCCTTCCGTCAGCTTATTGCGAGCTGAGCTGTAGGCCTTGTCCAGCTGCTGCAGGCGATTGCCCACTTCATCCAGATCCTGAATAAACAAAACAAACTTGTCGTACAGCCAACCGGCACGCTCGGCAATTTCGCGGGCGTTCTGGCCTTGGCGCTCTTGTTTCCAGAGGCTGTCGATTACCCGCAAGGTGGCCAGCAGCGTGGTTGGGCTGACGATCACGATATGACGGTCAAATGCTTCCTGAAACAAGTTGGGCTCGGCCTGCAACGCCGCCGAAAAAGCCGCTTCGATGGGCACGAACAACAACACGAAATCCAGGCTGTGCAACCCCTCCAGACGCTTGTAGTCCTTGCTGGCCAACCCTTTCACATGATTGCGCAGCGATAGCACATGCTGCTTGAGCGCCGCCTGCCCGATCACGTCGTCGTCAGCCCCCACATATTGCTGATAAGCCGTCAGGCTGACCTTGGAGTCGACCACCACCTGCTTGTCACCGGGCAACATGATCAATACGTCTGGCTGGAAACGCTCTCCGTCCGGCCCCTTGAGGCTGACCTGAGTCTGGTACTCGCGGCCCTTCTCAAGCCCCGCGTGCTCCAGCACCCGCTCCAGAATCAACTCACCCCAGTTACCCTGGGTCTTCTGGCCTTTGAGGGCGCGAGTCAGGTTGGTCGCCTCATCGCTCAGGCGCAAATTCAACTGTTGCAGGCGCTCCAGTTCTTTGCCGAGGGAAAAGCGCTCCCGCGATTCCTGCTGATAGCTTTCTTCGACGCGCTTTTCAAACGACTGAATGCGTTCTTTAAGCGGATCGAGCAACTGCCCGAGGCGCTCATTGCTGGTTTCGGCGAAACGCTGCTCGCGCTCATCAAAGATCTTGCCCGCCAGCTCGGCAAACTGGGCCCGCAGCTCGTCCCGGGAACCCTGCAGGTCGTTCAGTCGTTGCTGATGGCTGTCTTGCTGTTCACGCAACTCTGCAGCCAGCCCAGACGCATGGGCATCCAGGCGCCGCAGTTCGACTTCTTTCTGGTTGCGCTCCAGGTTCCAGGCATGGGCGGCGTCGCGCCCATTGTCGCGCTCCACCTGCAAGAGCTCTACTTCGCGGCTCAATGCTGCCAGCTCGGCCTGCTTGGCGGCATTGGCCTGACCCAGGTCACTGACCTCGTCGCGACAGGCATCCAGCTGGGCGCCCAGACCTTCCTGGGCCAACTGCGCCGTATTCAAACGCTCGTTGAGCAACGCCAGCTCAGCGGGATGGCTGCCGAGTTTGCGTTGCAACTGCCAGATTAACGCCAGCAACGGCACGCCCGCTGCTGCCAGGCCAAGCAACAGGCTGCTTAGATCCAGGGCCATAAACCCTCCGCACGAGGTAAAAGAACAAGGTTAACCAACAGGCCGCGCCGAAGACAGCTCAGTCTTGGGTCTTGTTCAATTCCTGCTGGGCCAGACGATCACCGGCGCGAGCGGCCTGACGCAACAGTTCGTGGCCAATGCGCTGATCGCGGGCGCTGCCGCATTCACGGCACATCAACTGGCCCAAACGGCTTTGCGCCAGCACCACGCCCTGGCGGGCAGGTTGCTTGAGCAAATGACCGGCAACGTGTTTGACGCTGGGGCTGGCGCTCAGGCGCGGGTTATCCAGCAGCCAGATCGCGACCCGCAAAGAAAAGCGTTTGGGTGCTTCAGTGGATGTATTGGGACGAGCAACAGAGGAAGTAGCGGTGCGGAACTTCATACGACACTGTAGGGCAGAACAGAAGGCGCGCCACTCTACTCCTTTTTTCGTCCGGGTAAAGCCCAAAAAAGTCGATACCCTTGATCTAGAGCAAGCGCTTTGGACAATCCACAGATCCTGTGGATAAGTCAGTGGACAACCTTGCTTTAACCCCCGCAAACGCCCACCCCGCGCGGCCTCAGGTCAAACTGTCGATTTTTTCACCAATTAAAAAAAACGATGTTTTTCATTGACTTAAATTTACAAGGCAGGCTAGCAAGAGCAAAACACGGGTATCTGCGCTGATTTTGCCACCAGCACTGTTAATGTGCACAAGCTCACATTCAGAGCAAAAAACCGGGCCTTTACCGGGCACGGCTTGCACGCTGACGCACCGCTGCGGCGCTTCATTCAAGGGGCTTGTTGCCGACAGAACACACACACCGCGCTACTGGCGAAACCGCTGAAATGTACTAGTCAGCGCCACACGCCAACCTGAGGTTGCGGCATGGCCACATAAAGTATTTTTGCTAGCATACTTGCGTTTAAAAATTCAACCCGTTAGTATCCGCAGCGTTAGTACCAAGCTGAAAGTCAATTCGGGCCGAACAAATCCCTCCAGCACCTCGCAAAAAGCGAACGTAAGCTGTACAAACGGGATCGACCCCCTCGATGGTTTCCAGGTAAATCTTGCGACGATACGGCCTCTGCACAAACGCACAGGGTATCGCGAAGTTCTTTTACTCTGACCGAACCAACCTGCAAATTGATCAGGATCTTCACCCGGAGCACGGAACCTTAGCTCCTGTTGTGACTGCCTGCCCTCCTAAGTACCTACCTGCCAGCCCAAGCGCCACATACTTAATGCGCTCCAACTGGCGGCTTTGTTCCAGTCAGGTTCTTCGTCCAGCCAAAGAATGGCTCGACGTCACTGGAACGTTTTAACGCAGCACGGATCAGATTCCGTGTCATTTGTAGGAACACCTAATAACTATGTCTACTCAAATCCATACTCAGGATGCCATTCGCACCCTAACCAACGCCTTTGCCCCAATGAACTGCCTGATTATGGCCGCTCGCAAAGGATGCTTCAGTTTCACCCTGGTCAACGAACACGGTATTGCCCGTCACAGCGAACGCCTGTACCCCGACCAGTATTCCAGCGCAGAACCTCTGCAAGCTGTGATCGAGCGTACCCGTCAGGCCCTGATTGCCTGATAGCTTGAGCGCTACACATCAAGCCCTGCCTGATTAGCAGGGCTTTTTATTGCCTGCACTTTAAGAAATATCCGGCATTGTTTAATTACTTGCGGATATATAGCCCGCTGACCGAAGCTTTAAATGTTTTAAAAACATAACTTTACAGCGAGAATCTGACACTACACTTCAACTCAAGCGGCATGATCCGCTTCCAGCGACCCCTTCCGATCCACTGCTGCCAAGCGCATGGGCCTCGCTGGTCATTTTCAGGCCTCGAGGACTTTATGGGTATCGCTGCCAGAGAGTTGAGCCATTACGTGATCCGGCCAACGCTTCTGTATCTGGGGCAAGACAACCCGGATGCAGAAGCTTTGTTGCTAGGTATTGCGGCCAGCCAGTCGCACCTGGGCTCGGCCCTGCACGATCGCCACGGTCACGGCCTTTATTGCATACGCGAGATACGCCATGCGGACCTGTGGGACCAATACCTGGCCCACGACCCGGATCTGGCGAGCCTGGTTCGCGGGCTGGCCAGTCAGCATGCGTTTTTGTGCAGCCCTCATATCGAGCTCACGGTTAATTTGCGCTACGCCACCGCCATTGCCTGGCTGTTGATAGAGCAACACAAAGTCGTTGTCCCCGCGGCTGACGATTTATTGGGCATGGCAAGGATCTGGCGCCAAGCCTTTGAACCACATGGACGTTTGCGCGATTTTGCCCACGCCTGGCACAGCTGCGTCTCACCTCTCAACCAGATTGCTTGAGATTCCCACCTACTATAACAACGTGTAAATGATTTAAAACCGGTCGGATTGTCCTACAAAACATCGCTATCTTCTTCGATTTAGCCTATAGCGCAACCACAAAAATGTTGGTAGTTTTCGTCCGGTGATCATAAGGAGTTCTAATAATGAAAAAAGTAATGCTCAAGACCACACTTGGCCTCGCCGTCACTTTGGCTTCCAGCCAGATTTTCGCTAGCGGCTTCGCACTCAACGAACAAAGCGTCAGCGGTATGGGGACCGGCTTCGCAGGTCGTTCATCTTCTGCCGACGATGCAAGTACCGTTTTCGGTAACCCTGCCGGTATGTCCCGCCTCAGCGGCCAGCAAGTAACAGGCGGTATCGCTGTTATTGATGCTTCGACCGATATCAAGGATGCCCGTGGCAGCATCTCGGGTACCAATAAAGGCGACATGGTTCCATTTACTGCCGTCCCTATGGGCTTTTACACCAACAAGCTCAATGACGAGTGGGCCGTAGGCTTCGGTGTTTATGCTCCGTTCGGCCTTGTGACCGACTACGAAAGCAGCTTCCAGGGCCGCGGCTTCGGCAGCAAAAGCGAAGTAAAAGTTGTAACCCTGCAACCTACCGTCAGCTATGCATTCAACGACAAGGTATCGATCGGCTTTGGCCCGACCATTAACCGCATCGCCGGTACACTCGAGTCCGAAGTCAGACTGACCCCGAACCCACTGGCCGGGGCAGGCGACAGCAATGTAAAAATCAAGGGCGACGATACCGCTCTGGGCTTTAACGTTGGTGTATTGGTACAGGCTACCGATACCACTCGCGTTGGTTTGACTTACCACTCCAAGGTTAAATACAAGCTCGAAGGCCACACTAACGTCACGGCCAGCAGCGACCCGTTCACGGCTGCCCGCCTGAAAAGCAACCGTTATGACGCCTCGCTGAAAATCGACACCCCTGAATCCTGGGACCTGTCGGTTACACAAGAAATCAATGACGCGTGGAAGGTTTATGCAGGTACTACCTGGACTCGCTGGAGCCGCCTGAAAGACATCACCGTAGAGAACGAAGGCGTAACTGCCGCTGCCGGCGGCGCCGCATCGCCCGCACTGTTCAGCACCATCAAGGAAGAGCAGAACTGGCACGATACCTGGGCATACGCCATCGGTACTTCGTACCAGTTGAACAAGCAGTGGGTACTGCGTACCGGTCTGACCTGGGACCAGTCGCCTACCAACAATGAAAATCGCTCGCCACGTATCCCTACCGGCGACCGTACAATTTTCAGCTTGGGTGCCGGTTATGCCGTCAATGACAACCTGAACATTGACGTGGCTTATTCCTACCTCAAGGAAGAGTCCGTCAAGGTTGATGACGCCAAACCTCAGATCGGTAGTTACTACAGCTCCAAATATGAAAACAGTGCAAACGGTTTTGCTGTAGGTGCAACCTACAAGTTCTGATTCTCCGCGAGGGTAATCCCCTCGCCAGCTGAATCAAAAAAATCCCCGCTCTCGTTGCCGAGGCGGGGATTTTTAATGGCTGCGATTCAGGGCCTTGAAGCAATGGCCTTGTCGATGGCCTCGATCAATTCAGGACTGTCGGGCTTGGTTAAACTGGAGAAGCTGGCAATCACATTGCCCTGGCGATCCACCACATACTTGTAGAAGTTCCACTTCGGCGCATTGCTCTGCTCGGCCAGTACCTTGAACAGGTGCGCGGCATCAGGCCCGCGCACATGCTGTGGATCGATCATGGTGAACGTCACGCCATAGTTGACGTAGCAGACCTTTGCCGTCTCCTCACCATCCTTGGCCTCTTGCTTGAAGTCGTCTGAAGGCACGCCGATCAGCTCCAGCCCCTGGCCCTTGTAGCGCTGGTTCAACGCCTCAAGCCCCTTGAACTGCGGAGCAAATCCGCAAAAACTCGCGGTATTGACGATCAACAGCGGTTTACCGGCAAAGCGCTGGCACAGATCAATCGATTCCTTGGCCCGCAACTTGGGCAACGAGCCCTCCAGTAAAGGCGGGCAATCCGCCGCCCAGACCGAACCGGCGCAGGCCAACAGCAATACAGGCATCGCAATCCAGCGCTTAAGCATCATCGGTGTCCTTGAGAAAGAGGCAAGCTCAGAACTTACTCATCCGCCGCTACACTAGCAAGCACCCATACCCAACTGCATCAAGGCCAGCCCACCCTGATGCCAGCCCCACCAGACAAGAGCCAGCAACAAGGCACCGGCACTGACTGCACCCAACCAGATCCAGCTTGCACTCATCCTAAACTCCCTTGCGCCTGCAAACGGGCCACCGGGCGCTCGCGCACGGGCCAGTTCAAGGCAGCCGCCAACAGGCTCAACAAAATCGAGACTTGCCAGATCAGATCATAGCTGCCTGTCTGATCATAGACCACGCCACCCAGCCAGCCGCCCAGAAAAGCCCCCAGCTGATGGAAGAGAAATACGATCCCGCCCAGCATCGACAGGTTACGCACGCCAAACAGGGTCGCCACCGTGCCATTGGTCAGCGGTACCGTCGACAACCACAAAAAGCCCATGGCCATGCCAAACAGGTAAGCGCTGAGTTGTGTGATCGGCGCCCACAAAAACAATACGATCACCACCGCCCGCGCCAGGTACAAGGCCGTCAGCAAGCGCGGCTTGGACATGCGCCCGCCGAGCCAGCCAGCCGTGTAAGTACCGAAGATATTAAACAGACCGATCAGCGCCAGCACCGTAGTGCCAACTGTCGCCGGCAAATGCTGATCCACCAGATAGGCTGGCAGGTGGACACCGATAAACACCACCTGAAAGCCGCAAACAAAAAAACCCAACGCCAGCAGCCAGAAGCCCGAATGCGAGCAGGCCTCACGCAGGGCCTCCCTGAGGGTTTGCTCACCGCCCAGGCTTGGCAGCGGACGATCCTTGAGCATGCCCACTAATGGCACAATCATCGCTACCAGTACGCCCAACACCAAAAGCGCCGTCGACCAGCCGAGCCAGCCAATAAGGCCCAGGGTGCCGGGTAACATGGCAAATTGACCGAAAGACCCTGCGGCACTGGCGATGCCCATGCCCATGCTGCGTTTTTCTGCAGGCAGGGCACGGCCAACCACCCCCAGAATTACCGAGAACGATGTGCCCGACAGGCCGATACCGATCAGCAACCCCGCACTCAACGACAGCGACAGCGGTGAGTCTGCCAACCCCATCAGCAACAGCCCTACGGCATACAGCACGCCGCCAACGATCACCACTTTCGCCGCGCCAAAGCGATCAGCCAACGCCCCGGTAAAGGGCTGTGCCAAGCCCCAGATCAGATTTTGCAGGGCGATGGCAAATGCAAACACCTCGCGCCCCCAGCCAAACTGCGCGCTCATGGGCGGCAGAAACAACCCGAAGCCATGCCTGACACCCAACGACAATGCCAGAATGAGCGCACTGCCAAGAAGAACCCAAGCGCTGTTGCGCCACACCGTTGTCATTATTATTCTCCGGAAGCGGGTATATACCCATTTAAAGCCAAACGACTGAGTTTCAGTCTTTACCCGCCAACTCATCCAACAGTTGCAACAGCTGCGCACGCCTGGTTTCGCCCAAACGGTCCATCAAGCGCTGCTGGGCGGCCTCCCAGGCCGGCAAGGCAGCCGCAAGGCAGTCCTCACCTGCCCGAGTCAGGCACACCAGCCGGTTACGCTGGTCTGCGCCCTCAGTCATCTTCAGCAACCCGGCGCCCTCAAGCACCCGCACATTACGCCCCAAGGTACTGCGATCCAGCCCCATGGCTTCTGCCAGGGTGGAAATGCTCGGTTGATCGAGCCGCTTGAGATTGCACAGCAAGGAATACTGGGCGACGTTGATCCCGAAGCCATCGAGAGCGCCGTCGTAATGCCTGCTCACGCCACGTGCAGCACGTCGCAGATTGGTACATAAACACTGGGTTGGTAACATTTTGTATGTATATACCCGCAATAAAAGACAATCAAGATTTATGTAACGCCACCCGCCCGGTTTTTTGTGGGAGCGGGCACGTGCACCGTCAGATCAGCGCCAATCCTACCAGCACCAGCACTTCGAGCAATTCCAGCAGCGCCCCGGCGGTATCACCGGTAGTGCCGCCCAAACGACGGATCATCACCCTGCGCAACCAAACGAACCCCAGCGCTGCCAGGCCAAGCGCCCACCACCCCGAATAACCGACCAACAGTACACAAACCAGGGCACTAAGCCCCAGCACCCACCAGCCTGCCTTGCGTGGCAGATGATCAGCCAGCGCCTGCCCCAAGCCACCCGCGCGCACATAGGGCGTAGTCAGGAATACTGCCAGCAAAGCACTGCGCCCGATCAAAGGGACAATCAGCAAGGCAGTACCGTTGCCCTGCTCAAGCAACGCCAGCAGCGCGCAAAACTTGAGCAACAGCACCAGAATCAACACAACCACCGCAATCGGCCCGCTGCGCGGATCTTTCATGATGGTCAGCGTACGCTCACGATCACCAAAACCGCCTAACCAGGCATCTGCACTATCAGCCAGGCCGTCCAGGTGCAAACCACCACTGAGCAACACCCAAAGGGTCAGCAACAAGGCGGCGTGCAACATCAACGGCGCATCGGACAGCAGCCCGCTAACGCCGTACAGCAGCAGGCCGAACAACAATCCCACCAGCGGGTAAAACAACAAAGAGCGCCCCAGTTCTTGAGGCTGGGGCATCCCGGGCAAGCGAATCGGCAAGCTGCTTAAAAACTGCAGGGCAATCCAGAACGGCAACATCACTCGCCGACCTCGAGCAACTGATCATCCGCACCGACCCGCAAACCAATGAGCGCGCCGTGGCCCACAGGCACTTGCAACAGATGCTCACGGGGCAAGCCACGGGCCCGGCCCAGCAACAGTTTCATCACCCCGCCATGGCACACCACGAGCAGCCGCTCACCGGCGAACTGCTGCTGCAAACGGTTGACGGCAGACAGCACGCGCGCCGAAAACGCCAGCACTGGCTCACCCTCGGGCGGAGTAAAAGCATAGGGGTCAGCCCAGAACAAGCCCAGGGCCTGCTCGTCGGTTTCCATCAGCGCCGCAGCACTGCGCCCTTCCCACGCACCAAAATGCAGCTCTTGCAGATCTTTGTCGAAAGACACGGGAATATCGAGCTGCACGCTCAACTCCCGGGCAAACAATGCACAACGCTGCAACGGCGAGCTGACGATACGATCCCACGGCCCTTTGCCCTGGACCGCATCACGCATTTGCGTCCAGCCCAGAGCCGTCAAGGCGTCGTCCAGGCTGCCGCGCAAACCGCCTCCCAGCTCGGTTTCGCCATGACGCAGCAAATCCAGCTGTACGGTCATGCCGGGCGATCTGCCACTGCGGCTTGGGCAAACGTCGCCATCTGCCCGTGCAGGTCGCAGGCCAGGCGCATCAACGGCACCGCCAGCGCAGCACCGCTGCCTTCGCCCAGGCGCAATCCCAGATCAAGCAGTGGCTCGGCCTGCAGGCTCTCGAGCACATGACGATGGCCCTGCTCGGCCCCGCGATGGCTGAACACCAGCCACTCACGACACTGTGGATTCAGGCGCACGGCGACCATGGCCGCAACGGTGCAGATAAAGCCATCGACCACCGCTACAATCCCCTCCTGAGCGCAGGCCACATAAGCACCGACCAGGGCTGCAATTTCAAAGCCACCCAGACGAAACAGGGTCTGCAGCGGATCATCGAGATGCCCCTCGTGAAACGCCAGCGCCCGCTCAATCACCCGTGCCTTGTGGCTCACTCCCGCCGCATCCAGGCCAGTGCCCGGCCCGGTCAACAGCGAAGCCGGACAAGCGAGCAACGCACTGGCCACCGCACTCGCGGACGCCGTGTTGCCGATGCCCATTTCACCGCCAATAAACACTTCACTGCCTGCCGCCTGCGCCCGCAGCACGCTGTCGCGCCCGGCCTGCAGGGCTCTCAAACCCTGGCTGTCAGACATCGCCGGGGCCTGGACGAAATTGGCCGTACCCGCACCCAACTGCAGGTGCCGCACCCCGGCCAGCTCCAGCATCGGCGTGACCGTGCCCAGGTCCACGACATCCAGTTGCGCACCCAACTGACGGGCCAACACGCTGATCGCCGCGCCGCCGCTGACAAAGTTATGCAGCATTTGCCCGGTCACCGCCTGCGGATAAGCCGAGACACCCTCGGCAACCACGCCGTGATCGCCGGCGAAAATGCCGATCCAAAGTTGATCGACACGGGGCTTGAGCCGCCCTTGCAACCCGGCCAGTTGCACTGCCAGCGCCTCAAGTTGACCTAGCGAGCCCGCGGGTTTGGTCAGTTGTTGCTGATGCTCGCCCGCAGCAGCTTGCATGTCACGATCAACGGGTTTGCAGGGCTTCAGCCACCAGGGGGTGCTCATAGTGCAGTTCCTTTCAACGTCAGGGGCAGGCCAGCCACTGTCAACACGACTCGCTGACAGCGCTCGGCCAGGGCTTGATGCAACCAACCGGCTTCATCGACATAGCGGCGAGTCAATTCGCCCAGCGGTACGACACCCATTCCGGTTTCGTTGCTGACAAACAGGATTTCGCCCGGCAGCTCAGCCAGGCATTCCAGCAGCGCATCACGCTCGGCGTTCAGGCGCTGAAGGTCTTCAAGCATCAGCAGATTGGTCAGCCATAGCGTCAGGCAATCAACCAGCAGGCAAGCATCGGCGCGCGCGTTGTCGCGCAGTACGCGGGCCAATTCGACCGGTTCTTCAATCAGCGCCCAATGTTCAGGGCGGCGTTCGCGATGATGACGCACGCGCTCATTCATCTCGCCGTCCAGCGGCTGGCTGGTGGCGATATAGGTAACAGCACAGCCAGACTCGGCCGCGAGCTTTTCAGCCAGACGGCTCTTGCCCGAACGGGCGCCACCCAAAATCAGTTGCAGCATGTCAATTAACCTCTGGAAATGCGGCAAGTCCACTGTGGCAGAGAGCCTGCTCGCGAAGTGGCATTGTTCGCGAGCAGGCTCGCTCCCACACGATTCAAATTCCGCACAGTTCGCGCAAGTACGCCGTATCCAGGTGGTTTTCCACCAGATCCGCCAGCCGCTCGATATCCCGCTCGCGCAGGGCGTGGTAGTCCACGGCCTGCACATCCTGCAAACCGGCCCAGCGCAACAACGCGCTGCAAGCGGCAGGGGATTCGAACAGGCCATGCAGGTAAGTACCGAGAATCTGCCCGTCCGCGCTTTGTGCACCCTCACGGCGTCCGTCATCCAGATGCACTGCCGGTTGCTCCAGAGCAGCCCCCGTCGTCACGCCCGCGTGGATTTCGTAACCCATGACCTCGGCGTTTTCCAGGGCCAGATGCCCGCGCACATTGCGTAACTGTTTTTCGGCAGCCAGTTCGGTACTGAATGCCAGCAAGCCCAGCCCGGCACTGCTGCCCGCAGTGCCTTCAAGGCCCAGCGGGTCGTGCACCTGCTCACCAAGCATCTGCAAACCGCCGCAAATGCCCAGCAGCTTGCCGCCATAGCGCAAGTGACGGCTGATGACCGTGTCCCAGCCATTGGCGCGTAAATAGGCCAGATCACTGCGCACGCTTTTGGAACCGGGCAGGATGATCAGGTCGGCAGGCGGGATAGGCTGCCCCGGCCCGACAAACTGCAAGTCCACTTGCGGGTGCAGGCGCAGCGGGTCGAAGTCGGTGTGGTTGCTGATGCGCGGCAGCACCGGCACCACCACCTTGAGCACCTGGTCGGCCTTGTCGGTCTGGCGCTGGTCGATGCCGTCCTCGGCCTCAAGGTGCAAGTCCATAACATAGGGCAGCACACCGATCACCGGTTTGCCGGTGCGCTGTTCCAGCCAGTCGAGGCCGGGCTGGAGCAGCGCAATATCGCCGCGAAAGCGGTTGATGATAAAGCCCTTGACCCGCGCCTGCTCGGTGTCCGAGAGCAATTCCAGAGTACCGACCAGATGAGCAAACACGCCACCACGATTGATATCGGCGATAAGCACCACCGGGCAGTCCACCGCCTCGGCAAAGCCCATGTTGGCGATATCACCGGCCCGTAGATTGATCTCGGCCGGCGAACCGGCGCCTTCTACCATCACCACCGGGTACGCCGCACTCAAACGCTGGTGCGAGGCCAGAACGGCCTGCATGGCGATGGCCTTGTAATCGTGATACGCCACGGCATTCATGCTGGTGACAGCACGACCATGAATGATTACCTGGGCTCCGGTGTCGCTATTGGGCTTGAGCAGCACCGGGTTCATGTCCGTGTGCGGTGCCAGCCCGGCTGCCTGCGCCTGTACTGCCTGGGCGCGACCGATTTCACCGCCTTCGGCCGTCACGGCACTGTTGAGCGCCATATTTTGTGGTTTGAACGGCACCACCGCCACGCCCTGACGGGTCAGCCAGCGGCACAGGGCCGTCACCAGGGTGCTTTTACCGGCATCGGACGTGGTGCCCTGCACCATCAACGTGCTCATAAGGATTCCTTGGTGTACGCCGACAGAGCCTGCTCCAGGCGCAGCCAGTCAGCTTCTTCGGCTGGCAGGCCAAAACGCACGCTGCTGTTGTGGGTAAACAGGCGCAGCAAAATGCCGCGGTGCGCCATAAACTCGTAAAGGCTATCGGCATGGGAGGTGATCAACCACTGGAACAGCGCACAGCCCCCTTGCGGCGGCAGATCATGCAAGCCCAACAGACGTTCCAGACGCCCGCTGGCCAGTTCGCTGCGTTCGCGCTGACGAGCTTGGGCCTCGGAGTCGAGCAGGCAGGCCTGGCCGACAATCCGCGTCGGGCCGCTGACCGCCCAGGGACCGACTTGCTCGGCCAGCAACTTGAGTAACTTGAGTTCAGCCAGCACAAAACCCAGCCGAACGCCCGCCAGGCCAAAAAACTTGCCGAAAGAGCGCAATACGATCAACCCGGTACGCTGGGTATGCGCGGCCAGGCTCAGTTGCGGCGTGTTGTCCATAAAGGCTTCGTCCACCACCAGCCAGCCGCCGCGCTGCATCAGCCGCGCATGCCACTCCAGCAGGCGCTCCGGGGTCAGACTCAAGCCCGTGGGATTGTTGGGGTTGACCACCACCAGCACATCCAGTGTGTCGATGTAGAAGTCGATTTCCTGCTCCATGATTTCCCGCACGATATGCCCGCTGCGCCGCCACGCATGGGCATGCTCGGCGTAACACGGCGACAGCACGCCAACCTTGCCGCTACGGCGCAAACGCGGCAGCAACTGAATGGCACACTGTGAACCCGGTACCGCCAGCACATGCGGCGCGCCGTAATAGGCGCAGGCCGCTTGCTCAAGGCCGTCATCGGCCTCAGGCAAGCGCGCCCAGGCGCGTTCGGGCACCTGGGGGATAGCAAAGGGCCAGGGCGCCAGGCCGGTGGACAGGTCCAGCCAGTCCGCCTCGGCAATGCCGTAGTGCAACGCCGCCTTGCGCAAACGCCCACCGTGCTCAAGCATAGAATTCACTCCAGACACACAGGATCAGCAGCCACAGCCATACGCCACGCTGCACCAGTTGCCAGCCACGGCCGATCGACTCGGCGTCTGCCGGTGCACCTTCGCCCAATTGCGGGCGCTCATGCAGTTCGCCGTGATAAATCGCCGGGCCACCCAACTCAACACCCAGCGCTCCGGCACCAGCAGCCATGACCGGGCCGGCATTGGGGCTGTCCCACAGCGGTGCCTGCTTGCGCCAGCTCTTCAGGGCCAGTCGGGTTTTACCCAAAGCGGCATAGGTCAACGCAACCAACCTTGCAGGAATATAGTTAAGAACATCGTCGATCCGCGCCGCAGCCCAGCCAAAACGCTCAAACCGTTCGTTGCGATAGCCCCACATGGCATCCAGGGTATTACTCAAACGATAGAGCACCACCCCTGGCGCACCCGCGACCACAAACCAGAAAATCGCGGCAAATACCGCATCGCTGCCGTTTTCCAGCACCGACTCGGTGGCGGCGCGGGCCACTTCGGTAGAATCCAGCTCACTGGTCTGACGGCTGACCAGATAACCCACCCGCGTACGCGCCTCATCCAGGTTATTGGCGCGCAATGCCTCGGCTACTGGTTGTACGTGCTCACCGAGGCTGCGCATGCCCAGTGCGCAATACAGCGCCGCAATGTCCACCAGCCAGCCAATATAAGGCAGCCAGGACAGGGCCGTGGCCAGGATCGTCAGCGGCAGCACTGCCAGTACCCAGGCCGTGACACCATGACTGCGCCAGCCACGGCCGCCGGAATTGAAACGCTGCTCAATACGCTCGGCCATACGGCCAAAGGCAACCAGCGGATGCCAGCGTTTGGGCTCGCCGAGCAACGCATCCAGCGCCACCCCGGCAACGCACAGCAACGCCACACTCATGGACTCACTCCCCAATAATTCTCGTACACCAGTTCACTGAGCGGACGCGCTTGCGCCCACCCTTCCAGGACCAGCATCGGCGCCGGATAAAACGCCTCGACCGGGCCCAGGCACAGTACAGCGAGCGGCTTGGCCCCGGCAGGCAACCCCAGCAGATCAGCCAGTGCCTGCGGTTCGAACAATGACACCCAGCCCATGCCCAGCCCTTCGACCCGGGCCGCCAGCCACAGGTTTTGAATGGCACAGGACAAGGACGCCATGTCCATTTCCGGCAGCGTACGGCGACCAAAAATGTGCTTTTCGCGGTCATCCATCAACGCAGCCACCAGCACCTCGGCGCAATCGTTGATACCTTCGACCTTGAGCGTCATGAATTCATCGGAGCGCTGGCCCAGGGCATCCGCGGTGCGTACCCGCTCTTCTTCCACCAGACCCTGGATCTTGCCGCGCAGCTCGCGGTCAGTGATGCGGATAAACCGCCACGGCTGCATCAAGCCCACGCTCGGGGCTTGATGCGCCGCTTCCAGCAAACGCGACAACAACTCGGGTGCCACAGTGCCACCACTGAAGTGGCGCATATCACGACGCTCGGCGATGGCGCGGTACACGGCGGCGCGTTCTTGCGGGCTGAATGCGTTATCGCTCATGGCACCTTCACGGCACATGGCGCAAACAACGCGGCAATGGCCTGAGGATTGGACGGGAAGTAAAAGTGTACATAAGAAGCGGTCATTCGCCCTTCGCGATACACCGCTTCGGCGCCGCGCCCGCCATTGGGGCTCAGGCCGCGAGCAACAGGCTCAAGTTCGGTACTGGTCAGCGAGTGGTGGTAGGTGTGGCCGCGCAACAGCCCTTCAGGCATGTCCACAGCTTGCAGCGCCAGGGCAGCCAGGCGCTTTTGCATCGTCGCCTCCCCTGCCAGCAAGCCAACCAGTTCGGCGCGCTGGCCCTCGACATCGGTCAGGGCATCGAGCAGGTAAAGCATGCCACCGCACTCGGCCAGCAGCGGTTTACCGGCCCTGTGGTGTGCGCGAATCGCCGTGAGCATCGGCACGTTGCGCGACAGCTCAAGGTGATGCAGTTCAGGGTAACCACCGGGCAAATACAGGCTGTCTGCTTCAGGCAGCTGACTGTCACGGATCGGTGAGAAAAACACCAGCTCGGCGCCCATATCACGTAATAACGCGAGGCTGGCGCCATAAGTGAAGGCAAAAGCTTCGTCGCGAGCCACGGCAATTCGCACACCTGCCAGCAGCGGCTCGACGGCCACCGGCTCAGGCGCAGCGAATTCAACCGGCGGTGGCAGCGCTACCTCACAGGTGCTGGCCAGGGCATTGGCCGCCGCATCCAGGCGCGCATCCAGATCATTCAGCTCGCTGGCCTGCACCAGTCCCAGATGACGGCTTGGCAGTTCGATGCCGGTTTCGCGGGACAGCGCGCCGTACCAGCGCAAGCCTTCGGTCAGGCTGCCTTCGAGCAACTGTGCATGGCGTACAGTGCCAACTCGATTGGCCAGCACCCCGGCAAACGGCAGATCCGGTTGATAGCGCGCCAAACCAAGGGCCAGCGCACCAAAGGTTTGGGCCATGGCAGTGCCATCAATCACCCCCAACACCGGCACGCCAAAATGCCGTGCCAGATCGGCGCTGGAAGGCGTGCCGTCAAACAGCCCCATCACACCTTCAATCAAAATCAGGTCCGCCTCACCGGCGGCTTCCCACAGCAGGCGACGGCTTTCCTCGGCGCCCACCATCCACAAATCCACCTGATACACCGGCGCACCGCTGGCGCGCTCCAGGATCATGGGGTCGAGAAAATCCGGGCCGCACTTGAATACCCGCACCTTGCGCCCCTGATTGCGATGCAACCGGGCCAAAGCCGCTGTAACCGTGGTCTTGCCCTGACCGGAAGCCGGCGCGGCGATCAGCACCGCCGGGCAATGACGTGACGCTCTCATACTTCAACACTCACAATTCGATGCCTTTCTGGGCTTTGATCCCGGCCTGGAAAGCGTGTTTGACCACCGCCATCTCAGTCACGGTATCAGCCAGATCAATCAATTCAGGTTTGGCGCCACGGCCGGTGACCAGCACATGCTGCATGGGCGGACGGGCTTGCAGGTCGGCGAGCACCTGTTCCAGATCGAGGTAGCCGTGCTTGAGCGCGATATTCAGCTCATCGAGCACCACCAACCCAATGGACGGATCGCGCAGCATCTCGCGGGACACTTCCCACGCGGCTTCGGCGGCGGCGATATCGCGCTGGCGGTCCTGGGTTTCCCAGGTAAAGCCTTCACCCATCACGTGGTAGCGCACCTGCTCGGGAAAACGGCGGAAGAAAATCTCCTCACCGGTGCTGTTGCGCCCCTTGATGAACTGCACCACGCCGCACTGCATGCCGTGGCCCATGGCGCGGGCCAGCATGCCAAACGCAGAACTGCTCTTGCCTTTGCCATTGCCGGTCAATACCAGCAGCAGTCCGCATTCATTGGGCGAGCTGGCAATGCGCTCGTCCATAACCGCTTTTTTGCGCAGCATGCGCGCCTGATGGCGTTCGTCGCGTTCGGGGGATTCATTCATGGCAACTCTCCGTTGGGTTCGATGATGCAAACGGGAGGCGGGGGAAATTAAAAAAACACACTGCATCGCCCGCCGCGAGAGTGGTGGATGGATCAGGCCGGTCTCCGGGCTCACAAGCGGGCGGCCCTGTAGGGTGCACCCTTGTCCACGCGCCTTCCCGTGCAAAAAACACAGTGGCACTGAGCGTGGCTTTGACTCGTTTACCGTTGCGGGGGCAGCGCCGGGATCGTGGCGGTTGTGTAGGTCCAACACGCCCTCACCGGCTTCCCTGTTTCACTCTGTCGACCCATGGCCACAGAGCACCTGAAACAAGCCGCGAAGGTTAGAGGGTTGGGGGTGGAGCGTCAATTAAAGCCGGCGCCTAAAGGCTTTATCCGGCGCCCGGGCTGAACCTTTAAACAGCTACGCTTCTCTACTACCAGACAAGATCTTATGGAGAACCACATGCTCAAGCGCCAGCACGCCGTTGTTATTGTTCTTGCCGCAGGATTGGTCGCTTGCGGCGAAAGCTCGACCCTGCAAGTCAGTGAGGGTACCGGCCCATCACCCAAGCTTCCCGAACCCAATAAAACCCTGATTCCGACGGTCAATATCGCCCCCGCCATCGGCTGGCCCGATAATGCCACCCCAGTGGCTGCCCACGGCTTGCACGTCGCCGCTTTCGCCCAGAACCTCGACCACCCGCGCTGGCTCTATGTACTGCCCAACGGCGACGTGCTGGTGGCCGAATCCAATTCGCCGCCCAAGCCGGATGACAGCAAGGGCATCAAGGGCTGGATCGCAGACAAGGTCATGTCCCGCGCCGGGGCCGGAGTGCCAAGTGCAAACCGGATTACCCTGCTGCGCGACGCGGACCACGATGGCGTCGCCGAAACCCGCACCGTGTTTATCGAGAACCTGAACTCTCCCTTTGGCATGACGCTGGTGGGTAACGATCTGTATGTGGCAGATGCCGACAAGCTGTTGCGCTTCCCCTATCAAGCCGGTGAAAACAGCATCAGCGCCAAACCGGTCAAGGTGGTGGACTTACCCGGCGGGCCTCTGAACCACCATTGGACCAAAAACGTGATCGCCAGCAAGGACGGCACCAAGTTATATGTGACCGTCGGATCCAACAGCAATGTGGGCGAAAATGGCATGGACAAGGAGCAAGGTCGTGCCGCGATCTGGGAAGTCGACCCGGCCACCGGCAGCCACCGCATTTTTGCGTCGGGCCTGCGCAACCCTAATGGCATGGACTGGGAGCCCACCTCCGGCAAGCTCTGGACAGCAGTTAATGAGCGTGACGAAATCGGCAGTGACCTGGTGCCCGACTACATCACATCAGTCCAGGATGGCGGCTTCTATGGCTGGCCCTACAGCTACTACGGCCAGCATGTGGATGTGCGGGTCAACCCGCAAAACCCTGAACTGGTGACCAAGGCCATTGCCCCGGATTACGCCGTTGGGCCACACACGGCGTCTTTGGGGCTGACGTTTGCCGAAGGCAGCCATTTACCCGGCTTTACCCAGGGTGCCTTTATCGGCCAGCACGGCTCCTGGAACCGCAAACCCCACAGTGGTTACAAAGTGATTTTCGTGCCTTTTGCCGGCGGCAAACCGGAGGGCATGCCGATCGATGTGCTGACCGGCTTTCTTAACGCCGACGAAAAAGCCATGGGCCGGCCAGTGGGCGTGGTGATCGACAAGCAAGGGGACTTGTTGGTGGCTGATGATGTAGGCAACAAGGTTTGGCGGGTGTCGGGAAAATAGGCTTTCTAATCAAGAGCCGCCCTCACCCTAGCCCTCCCCGGAGGGAGAGGGTTGGGGTGAGGGGCTTTAGGGCAAACGTGCCAAATGCTGCTCGGTCGGCAACACGCGCTTGGCATTCAGATAAGCCCTCTGCCAGTAGGCCTTGTTCAGGCTGTCCAGCTTGACCGTACCGCCCGTGGCCGGCGCATGGACAAAGCGCCCTTCGCCTACGTAGATCCCGGCGTGACTGACCTGGGAGCCACCATTGGTTGCAAAGAACAGCAGGTCACCGGTTTGCAGCTTGTCCTGGCCGATGCTCTGCGCACGCATCACGATCATCTCGCGCGTGGTGCGCGGCAACGAAATACCCGCGGCGTCGTTGTACACGTACTTGATCAGGCCACTGCAATCAAACCCCGAATCCGGGGTATTGCCGCCCCAGCGATAAGGCGTGCCTACCAGGCCAAGGGCGCGAAAAAGCACGTCTGCGGCAACCGGCGAGGTTTCTTCGGGATGAGTGATAAACACAACCGGCTTTTGTGCAACGGGGGCTGGCGGGGTGCGGCTGGCGCAGGCACTGAGCAGTGCTGCTAAAGTGAGGAGAGCAACGCGGGCCATGATCGACATAAACAGAATGTTCCTGATTCTGGATACGGCAACTCAGGCCGCGAACCCCAAAGCCGCGAGAGGGGGCACCTTCGCGGCTTCAGAAATTTAACATTGCGACTTAATTCTAGCTCTTAGCTGCAGAACTTCAAGTAACACATTAACTTTACTTGCGGGCTACGACGCTCGCAGGGGCCATCGCCAGGGCGCGCTTGGCCTCAATAAAGGTCTTGCTCCAGTAGCTGTCACCCAGGTTATCAATCCGTACACCACCGCTGCGGCGGCTGCTGGAGTGAATAAACTGGTCATCACCCAGGTAAATCCCGGCATGGCTCACACGGCCACGACCATTGGTGCTGAAGAACAGCAAATCACCCGGTTTCAAATTATTCCGTGCGACCAGCGGTGCTTTTACGTTGATCATTTCGCGGGTTGAGCGCGGCAATTGCATGCCCGCCTCTTCCTTGAACAGATAACCGATAAAGCCGCTGCAATCGAAGCCTGCCTCGGAGGTGCCACCAAAACGGTAACGGGTACCGATCAAGGACATGCCGCGCTCTAGAATGCTGTCAGCCAGAGCTGGCAATTCATAAGGCTTGCTGTTGGCAGAAAACTCAGCCAGTTCTTTTTCGGTTGCCAGTTCTTCCTGATAAAGAGCGGAAGTTTGCGAGACCGAAGATGACTTTTGAACCTGAGCCTGGACGACTTGCTGCGACACTGGCGTGTGAGCAGCACAACCAAACAACAGGGTAACGAGTGCGAGGGGCACGAGGGGTGCGAAGCGCTTTAGCATGGGCACGACCGTGGCTTATTAGAAAAAGTAGCCGCGACTATGCCTTCTATGATCCTCATTTGCAAATTCAATCGATCTAAATGTGACTTGATGGTTTTGTCGTGACATCTAAGGCTTTACACCCCTGACGACAGATTTTGCGCCCACAGCCCTTTGGCCGCGCAGGATTTTTGGCGCCTGGAAACTGTCAAAACCGGCTACAACCCTTATTTTTGAAGGGCTGAGCTACCAGCCAAGGGTTTCTTTCAGGAAGGGAATGGTCAGCTTGCGCTGCGCCTGCAAGGACGCTTGATCGAGCCGCTCGAGCAAATCAAACAAGGCACTCATGCTGCGGGTACCGCGCGTGAGAATGAAATGCCCGACTTCGTCAGTCAGGTGCAGGCCACGGCGTGAAGCACGCAACTGCAAAGCCCGCAGCTTGTCCTCATCGGACAGGGGGCGCATCTGGAAAACCAGCGCCATGGTCAGGCGGGACTTGAGGTCTGCCAGTTTGATCGGCAATTCTCGAGGCGAGGTGGAGGCTGCAATCAACAGGCGCCGGCCGCTGTCACGCAGCCGGTTGAACAGATGGAACAGCGCCTCTTCCCAATCAGCACGCCCGGCCACCGCCTGCAGGTCATCCAGGCAAACCAGCTCGTACTGCTCAAGGTTATCGAGGATTTCTATGCCGCGATCCAGCAACTCGGCCAGCGGCAGGTAAACCGCCGGTTCGCCCATCTGCTCAAAGCGCAGGCAAGCGGCCTGCAGCAGGTGCGTACGCCCTACGCCATGTTTGCCCCACAGGTAGATCAGGCTTTCTGTCCAGCCGGCGTCGGCTTCGCACAGACGTTCGACATAGCCGAGTGCAGCGGCATTGGCGCCTGGATAGTAGTTTATGAAGGTAGCGTCATCACGCAGACGCACACCTAGGGGCAGCTGAATCGGTTTCATGCTGACTGAACAGTTCAAGCGAACCGTTAGTGGCCTCTGTGTAAGGTTTGAAAAGTTTATACCCGTGTCGCCGGGCACACAATGTAACAGACCACGAGCAAAATCAAAGGTTTGCGTTAAGGTCTTGGATTGATTGGGCTTTTTCTGGCGCCTGCGAGCCGCCTCGAACGCACAAAGAAGGCCGGGCCGCCTCGCGACAACCCCGCCGCTTCACAACCCACCCTCTACAACTGCGGATCCTCACTGCCTTTATAGACCTGGGAATCCTTATACAAATCCTGCACATGGCGCACCAGCACCATGATCACGGCCGCTACCGGCAAGGCCAGCAATACACCGGTAAAACCGAACAGCTCACCGCCAGCCAGAATCGCAAAGATCACCGCCACCGGGTGCATACCGATTTTGTCACCCACCAGCAGCGGGGTAAGCACGGTGCCCTCCAGGGCTTGGCCGATCATAAACACCGCCACGATGCCGAGCATCGGGTACAGATCCCCGCCAAACTGGAATAACCCGGCAACCAACGCCGCACCGATGCCGACAATAAAGCCCATATACGGCACGATGGCCGCTATACCCGCCATCAAGCCGATCAACAACCCCAGCTCGAGGCCGACCAGCATCAGGCCCGCCGAGTAGATCACCCCCAGCGCCAGCATCACCAGCAACTGACCGCGCACAAACGCGCCGAGCACGTCGTGGCACTCTTTGGCCAGTGACACGATCTGATCTGCCCGAGCCCGCGGCAACAGACCGCGAATCTTGGCCATCATGATGTTCCAATCACGCAACAGGTAGAACGCCACCACCGGAATCAACACCAGATTGGCCAAAAAGCCGATCAGCGCCAGACTGGAAGCCGTGGCCTTGGACAGGACGATTCCGACAATGTCAGTCGCCTGCCCCATATGCTCGGTGATCGCCGCCTTGATCTTGTCGAACTTCCAGAAACTGTCACTCAAGCCGAACTTGGCTTGCACCCACGGCATTGCCGTGTGCTGCAGCCAGTCGAGGATCTGCGGTGCCAACTGATAGAGCTTCAACAGTTGCTTGGCCAGCAGCGGCACCAGTACCAGCAGCAATGTCATCAAAATGACAGTGAACACGGTAAAGACCGCAACCACACCCCAGGTTCTTGAAAGTCCGAACCTTTCCAGTCGATCGACCACAGGGTCGAACATATAGGCCAGGACGATGGCGACCAGAAAAGGCGTGAGTATCGGATGCAGGAAATACACGAACAGGGCGAATCCCAACGCCACGCCCCACCACACCCACCGTCGCGAATCAGCCATGAGCCACCCCATCCTTATATAAAGAAGACATCAACCTACCAGCGAAACCGCAACTGCGCCGCAGGGCCTGAGGCAACACTTGATGCCTGCCCCCCATCAGCCGCAACAGGCACTTGCCCCGCCGGTACTTCCTGCAACTGCGCCAGCCCCAATTGCGAACGCAACTGCTCGGCGCTGCCGTTTACCAGGTACACAACACGATCACCGTCAATGCTCTTGAGTTGCGCACCAAAAGGCTCAAGCAAATGCCCCAGCTGCGCATAACGCTGCAACGTCATGCCTTGCACTTCGAGCAACTGCTCGGAAGAAACCCCGGGCTTGACCGCATAGCGCGGCGCCAGACGCTGGCTGACCGCAAGCATCACGGCATCGGCCAGCGCTGCCTGATCAGGAGCCTGAGCGCTGCCCTGCTCCTGCTGATCACCTACCCACAAACGCCATTTGGCGCTCCACTGCCCGTCATCTTCACGAGCATGCACCGCCAGCAATGCGTCCGCACCATAACGCTCGGAAGCGTCTTTTAAAGGCGCAGGATTGCTGCCCTCAAGATTTTCAGCCGTACCCACAAGCTGTTCACTCAAATCCGCCAACGGCAAGCGCAATGGCAAACCCCGATGCTGCGCGGCACGACGCAACGGCTCGGCCACTGACTGACCGTCCCCCACCAGGCTCGAACCTTCGACCGAGTCATTCAGCCACCAGCCCAGCAGCGCAGGGCGATTACTGCCCCACAGCGACAGCCCGGCCTGATGCAACGCACGATCGGTACTCACCGGATCGAAGTCCACTTGCAGGCTTTGCGGCGGGCCGGCGTCATAGCCGTAGCGACTGATGATTTGCTGCGGATCTTTGCGAATCGCCTCCAGCGCCGGACTCTTAATCGCCGCGGCATCTCCGGTCAGACGCAACACCAGGGTTTCCAGGGCCTTTTGCGTAGCCTGGGTGCGCTCATCAGGTGACTGGGTGGTGACTGGCTCGAGCACCTGATAAAGACCGGTGAGGATTTCGGCATGACTGGCCAGGCTGAAAAAAGACAGACAGCCCACGGCTAAAAATTGGCTAAAACGCATGAAAGATTCCCGATGACAAAAAGCAGCCTATTAAGGACGCCATAAAAACACTCGAACAGACTTCTGACACGGCCACGGCCAAATCATTCACGCCCGTTTCGCGTTTTCACGCGGTCACACAACCTCTCTATACCTTATACAGGCCTGTGCGCAGACCCAAGTACGACTAAAAAAGGTTTTTTTCGCCAGATATAACCCTGCCTGTCGGCCCGAGGATGGCCGCTGCCCTTCAAGCCTGATAAAATCGCGCGCCTTCGCAGACCGCCAACAGCCGGGCACCCTGCAAATGCTCTGGTGCAATCCTTGAGCACTTGCAAGCCTGCCCCCTGAACTCGGTCGATACCCCCGAATCCCCCCTAAAGGCCTGGATTATGAGCAAGCAACCATCCCTGAGCTACAAAGACGCCGGTGTAGACATCGACGCCGGTGAAGCATTGGTCGAACGCATCAAGAGCGTGGCCAAGCGCACTGCACGCCCGGAAGTGATGGGCGGCCTCGGCGGTTTTGGCGCCCTCTGCGAAATTCCGGCTGGCTACAAGCAGCCTGTTCTGGTTTCCGGCACTGACGGCGTCGGCACCAAGCTGCGCCTGGCCCTGAACCTGAACAAGCACGACAGCATCGGTATCGACCTGGTTGCCATGTGCGTCAACGACCTGATCGTATGCGGCGCCGAGCCTCTGTTCTTCCTTGACTACTACGCCACCGGCAAGCTCAACGTTGAAACCGCGACCCAGGTGGTGACCGGTATCGGCGCTGGCTGCGAACTGTCCGGTTGCTCGCTGGTTGGCGGCGAAACCGCTGAAATGCCAGGCATGTACGAAGGCGAAGACTACGACCTGGCCGGCTTCTGCGTTGGCGTTGTAGAAAAATCCGAGATCATCGACGGTTCCAAGGTCGCTGCCGGCGACGCCCTGCTCGCCTTGCCGTCCTCGGGCCCGCACTCCAACGGCTACTCGCTGATCCGCAAGATCATCGAAGTGTCGGGTGCCGACATCGAAAACATCCAGCTCGACGGCAAGCCACTGACCGACCTGCTGATGGCGCCGACCCGCATCTACGTCAAGCCGCTGCTCAAACTGATCAAGGAAACCGGCGTGGTCAAGGCCATGGCCCACATCACCGGTGGCGGCCTGCTCGACAACATCCCGCGCGTACTGCCAAAAGGTGCACAAGCGGTGGTTGACGTTGCCAGCTGGCAGCGCCCTGCCGTCTTCGACTGGCTGCAGGAAAAAGGCAACGTGGACGAGCACGAAATGCACCGCGTGCTGAACTGCGGCGTTGGCATGGTCATCTGCGTAGCTCAGGCTGACGTTGAAACCGCGCTGAACGTACTGCGTGAAGCGGGCGAGCAGCCTTGGGTCATCGGTCAGATCGCAACCGCCGCTGAAGGCGCTGCGCAAGTTGAGCTGCAAAACATCAAGGCGCACTAATGCCTGATACCTGTGATGTAGTGGTGCTGCTTTCCGGCACCGGCAGCAACTTGCAGGCCTTGATCGACAGCGATGACGTCAAGGCCAGCCCGGCAACAATCCGCGCGGTGATCTCCAACCGCGCGGATGCCTACGGCCTGCAACGCGCCAAAGACGCGGGTATCGATACCCGCGTACTGGATCACAAGGCATTCGAGGGCCGCGAGGCCTTCGATGCTGCATTGATCAAAGTCATCGACGAATTCAAACCGAAACTGGTGGTTCTGGCCGGGTTCATGCGCATTCTCAGCGCAGAATTCGTGCGTCACTATCAGGGTCGCCTGCTGAATATCCACCCTTCCCTGCTCCCCAAATACAAGGGCTTGCACACGCACCAGCGGGCGCTGGAAGCAGGAGACGGTGAGCACGGCTGCAGCGTGCACTTTGTGACCGAGGAACTCGACGGCGGACCTCTGGTCGTACAGGCAGTGATACCGGTAGAGTCCGATGACTCGCCACATAGCCTGGCGCAACGGGTTCACGCCCAGGAACACCGGATTTATCCGCTTGCAGTGCGCTGGTTTGCCGAAGGTCGCTTGTCACTTGACGAGCGAGGCGCATTATTGGACGGTCAATTACTTGCGGCCAGCGGCCACTTGATACGAACCTAGGAGAACTTATGCGTCGTGCCCTGCTTCTCGCCCTTAGCCTGCTGGCTATTCCAGCAGTCCAAGCGGCCGATCTTCAGCCTTTCAAGGCCAGCTACACCGCAGACTGGAAACAGCTGCCCATGAGCGGTTCTGCCGAGCGCAGCCTGACCAAGGGTGACAATGGTATCTGGACCTTGAATTTCAAGGCTTCAATGCTGGTAGCCAGCCTGAACGAAGAAAGCACCCTCAAAATCGAGAAAAACACGCTGATCCCGCTGACCTACCACTTTGAACGTGGCGGCCTGGGAAAAGCCAAGAAGATCGATCTGGATTTCGACTGGGCGGCCAAGATGGTCACCGGCACCGATCAGGGCGACGCTGTCAAAGTACCCTTGCTCAGCGGCATGCTCGACAAGTCCACCTACCAGCTGGCACTGCAGCGTGACGTAGAAGCCGGCAAAAAGTCCATGAGCTACCAGGTGGTTGATGGCAATGACGTCGACACCTATGACTTTCGCGTGATCGGCCCTGAAGTGGTTGAAACCAAGGCTGGCAAGGTCGACGCAATCAAGGTTGAGCGCGTACGCGACCCGACACAGAACAAGCGCATCACTGAAATGTGGTTCGCCAAGAACTGGGGTTCGCTGCTGGTCAAACTGCGCCAGGTCGAAAAAGACGGCAAGGAATACAACATCATGCTGCTGGACGGCACGGTGGATGGCAAAACGGTCAAGGGCAACTAAGCGACAAGCCTTTAGCTGCAAGCCTCAAAAAAACCTCGCTTCGGCGAGGTTTTTTTGGTCTGTAACACACCAAAAACATGAAACATTTTTCATAAAACTATTAAACAAATCCGTAAACACCCCGTGCTTAAAGGGCTGCAGGGTTTAAGGATTTTCTGCAAGATGACAGCGCGACAATCAGCTATTTACTTAGGAAGCTAACAGATTCTATAAAGAAGTCCTGCGACGCCTTGCCGCAGGCCCTCATCAGAATTTGGAGCAAGCAGATGACTATCAAAGTAACTGAGCGCGACGATTCACGTATGTTCCACCAACTGGTAGCCCACGGTGTACACCTATGGGATGTGCATCAAGAAGACATACTGGTAGGCATGTTCCACCGCGAAAGCGACGCTCACAGCTACAAGGCTGAGCTGGAAAAGCTGGAAGCGCAGAAACGCCAGGCCTGAGCAGAAGAAACTACTGTCTTGAAAAACACAAACCCCGCCGAAGCGGGGTTTGTTTTGTTATGCGCCAACGCAACACTCTGTGGGAGCGAGCCTGCTCGCGAAGAGCAGCGAACGCTTTCGCGAGCAGGCTCGCTCCCACAGGTTATGCCAGCACTACCACATCAGGTCATCAGGGATCTGATAGGCCGCGTACGGATCGTCTTCTTCCGGGGTTTTCGGCTCAACCAGGATATTCAGCTGCACGATCCGGCGCGGATCGCGCTCCTGGATCTTCAGTGCAGCTTCACGGGGGATGACTTCGTAGCCGCCCTGGTGCTGCACGATCGCCAGCGAGCCATTGGCCAGCTTGTTGCGCATCAGGGTGTTGACCGACAGGCGCTTGACCTTTTTGTCATCAACGAAGTTGTAGTAGTCCTCAGTGGTCAGCTTGGGCAGACGTGATACTTCGATCAATTGCTTGATCTGCGCAGCACGGGCTTTTTGCTCGACCTTCTCCTGCTGCTGGCGGTTCAGTTCCTGGTCGCGCTTGACCTTCTCGGCCTTGGCTTCGGCAGCCAGACGCTGCTGGGTGTCGTCCAGTTCGATCTGGCCTTTGTGGGCCAGACGCTGTTGTTTCTGTTTTTCTTTGCCGGCCTGCTTGGCCTGCTTCTCGTTGACCAGTCCGGCTTTGAGCAACTGGTCGCGTAGGGAAATGCTCATCTACTTACTCACTTAGGCAAACTCAGCCGCAGCTGGGCAAATTCTTTTCCTGGCGCTTGGCTTCACCCCACAGGGCGTCCAGGTCTTCAAGGGTGCAACTTTCAATGGGACGCAGGGTATCGCGCAATGCCTGCTCGATAAACCGGAAACGTCGATCAAATTTTGCATTGGCACCACGCAAGGCGTTTTCCGGGTCCACTTTAAGATGACGGGCCAGGTTGACCACGGAAAACAGCAGGTCGCCGATTTCGTCATGAATGGCCGCCGAATCGTTGTCGGCCATGGCCTCCAGCACTTCATCCAGCTCTTCACGCACCTTGTCCAGCACCGGCAATGCCGCTGGCCAGTCAAAACCGACCTGGGCGGCGCGCTTTTGCAGCTTGGCGGCGCGGGACAGGGCAGGCAAGGCGACGGGCACATCGTCAAGCAAGGACAACTGCTCGGGGGCGGTAGACTTTTCTGCGCGCTCCTCGGCCTTGATCTCATCCCAGCGTACCTTGACCTGTTCTTCGCTCAAGCGCGGCACATCCAGCGGCGCATACAGGTCACCGGTGGGAAAGACATGGGGGTGACGGCGGATCAGCTTGCGGGTAATGCTGTCGATCACCCCGGCAAACTCGAAACGGCCTTCTTCCCGGGCCAGCTGGCTGTAATACACCACTTGAAACAGCAAATCGCCGAGTTCGCCCTGCAGGTGCTCGAAGTCACCCTGTTCAATGGCGTCAGCGACCTCGTAGGCCTCTTCGAGGGTATAAGGCACGATAGTGGCGTACGTTTGCTTGATATCCCACGGGCAGCCGTACTGCGGGTCACGCAGGCGGGCCATGAGGTGCAGCAGGTCGTCGAGGTTGTACATCTGTAATCCTTTGGCACACGCTAACCACACCCTGTGGGAGCGGCTTGCTCGCGATATGAACACCCCGGTACAGCTGACTCACCGAGGTGATGCAATCGCAAGCAAGCCCGCTACCACAAAGGATCAGCGCGGCTCACTACGCCCGATCCGGCGGGTTTCGATGATGTTCGGCAGTTGCGAGATCCGCCCCAGTAAACGCCCCAGCGCATCCAGCCCCGGGATCTCGATGGTCAAGGTCATCAACGCGGTGTTGTTTTCCTTGTTCGAGCGGGTGTTGACCGCCAGCACGTTGATCCGTTCGTTGAGCAACACCTGCGACACATCACGCAACAAGCCCGAACGATCGTAGGCGCGGATTTCGATATCCACCGGATAGGTCGAGACCGGGATCGGCCCCCAGTTGACCTGAATCATCCGCTCCGGCTCACGACTGCCCAGTTGCAGCACCGAGGCGCAGTCCTGGCGGTGAATGCTGACGCCACGGCCCTGGGTGATGTAACCGACAATCGCATCCCCCGGCAGCGGCTGACAGCACCCGGCCATCTGGGTCAGCAGGTTGCCGACGCCTTCGATCTGGATGTCTCCACGCTTGCCCGGCTTGTAGCCCATGGCCTTGCGCGGGATCAGCTCCATCTGCTCGCTGCCGCGCTCAGGCTCGACCTGTTGCTGGGCCAGGTTGATCAACTGCGCCAGGCGCAAGTCGCCAGCCCCGAGCGCCGCGTACATGTCCTCGGCGGTTCGCATGTTGGCCTTGTCGGCGAGCTTCTCGTAATCCACCGCAGGCAGGCCCAAACGGCCGAGTTCGCGCTCGAGCATGGTTTTGCCGGCAGCGACGTTCTGATCGCGCGCCTGCAACTTGAACCAGTGGACGATTTTCGCCCGCGCCCGCGAGGTGGTGACATAGCCCAGGTTCGGGTTCAGCCAGTCGCGGCTCGGCGTACCGTGCTTGCTGGTGATGATCTCGACCTGCTCACCGGTCTGCAGACTGTAGTTGAGCGGCACGATGCGCCCGTTGATCTTGGCACCACGGCAGTTGTGGCCGATCTCGGTGTGAACCCGGTAGGCAAAGTCCAGCGGCGTCGCGCCTTTGGGCAGATCGATGGCGTGACCGTCGGGGGTGAAGATATACACCCGGTCCGGCTCGATATCGACGCGCAGCTGATCGGCCAGGCCACCGATATCGCCCAGTTCTTCGTGCCACTCCAGCACCTGGCGCAGCCACGAGATTTTCTCTTCGTACTGGTTGGACCCGGCCTTGACGTCAGTGCCCTTGTAGCGCCAGTGCGCGCAAACCCCCAGCTCGGCCTCTTCGTGCATGGCATGGGTGCGAATCTGCACTTCCAGGACCTTGCCTTCAGGCCCGATCACGGCAGTATGCAGCGAGCGGTAGCCGTTCTCCTTGGGGTTGGCGATATAGTCGTCGAATTCCTTCGGGATATGCCGCCACAGGGTATGGACGATGCCCAGCGCGGTATAGCAGTCGCGCATTTCCGGCACCAGTACCCGTACGGCACGCACGTCATAGATCTGGCTGAAGGCCAGGCCCTTGCGCTGCATTTTGCGCCAGATCGAGTAGATGTGCTTGGCCCGGCCGCTGATGTCGGCGTCGGTCACGCCGGTGGCTTCCAGCTCGGTACGCAACTGGTTCATCACATCGCTGATAAAGCGCTCTCGGTCGAGGCGGCGCTCATGCAGCAAGGTGGCGATTTGCTTGTACTGCTCGGGCTCCAGATAGCGGAAGGACAGGTCCTCCAGCTCCCACTTGATGTGGCCGATGCCCAGGCGGTGCGCCAATGGCGCATAAATATCGAACACCTCGCGGGCGACGCGGTTGCGCTTCTCGTCCGGGGCATTTTTGACTGCGCGAATCGCGCAGGTACGTTCAGCCAGCTTGATCAGTGCCACGCGCACGTCATCAACCATGGCAACCAGCATCTTGCGCAGGTTTTCGACCTGGCCCTGAGTGCCCAGCACCATCGATTGACGGGGGCTGAGGCTGGCACTGATGGCCGCCATGCGCAGTACACCATCAATCAGTTTGGCCACCACCGGACCGAAGCGCTGGCTGACGGCAGGCAACAGCACCTGCCCTTCGCGCACGCAACGATAGAGAATCGCGGCAACCAGGGAATCCTGATCCAGTTTCAGATCGGCCAATATCTCGGCGATTTCCAACCCGGTACGAAAGCTTGAGGTGCCCTCGGCCCACAGGTTTTTCGCCGCATTGGCTTGCTGCTCGGCCTCGCGTGCAAACTCACACGCTTCTTTCAAGGCTTCACGGTCCAGCGCCACATCGACACTCACCGCATGATCCAGCCATGCCTCGAGGTTGAGACTGCCGTCGGTGTTGATCGGCTGGTGTGCTCTGACCTGTACCATCTTGCTTACCTTCCCTACAGCGCAGGTTCAATGCGCCGAAATCACAGGCCCTGATCCCAACCGCGCGCTACAGGGCATAGCGTCGCGGGTTGCGGGCCCGTTGAAATAGACAGACATCCTAGTCTGCTTCAAATAACGCCATCGCCTCGACATGCGCTGTTTGCGGGAACATGTCGAGGATTGCGGCACGTTTTAACCGGTAACCCTGTTTAATCAGTTCAACCGTGTCGCGCGCCAGGGTGGCCGGGTTGCACGACACATACACCAAACGTTTGGCACCCAGGCCAGACAACTTTCGTACCACTTCATAAGCGCCGTCGCGAGGCGGATCAAGCAGTACGGCACTGAAGCCGGCTTTGGCCCAGGTTGCATCCACCAGCGGCTGTGACAGGTCGGCCTGAAAAAACACTGCATTATGCAGGCTGTTACTGACCGCGTTTTGCGCGGCGCGTTCGACCATGGTCGCAACACCTTCAACAGCCACGACTTCACGCGCTTTTTGTGCCAGTGGTAATGCGAAGTTACCCAGCCCACAGAACAAGTCAAGAATCCGTTCGTCAGCTTGTGGCGCAAGCCACTTTATGGCTTGAGCCACCATGGCTTCGTTGACGCCGGCATTGACCTGGACAAAATCCCCGGGGCGATACGCCAGCTGCAAATCCCATGTTTCCAGACGATAGCCCAAGGCCCGGGTCAAATCGACCGGCTGTGGCTCGCCTTCGCCATGCAGCCACAATTGGGCGTTATGGGTAATGCAAAATGCCTCAAGGACCTGCATGTCGGCAGCGCTCAGCGGCGCCATATGGCGCAGCAAAACCGCAATCGCCGAACCACTGAACAACTCCACGTGGCCCAGTGCCTTGGGGTTGCCCAGTTGACGCAACATGGCGGGCAGCCCGGTCATGATAGGTTGCAAAGCCTGTACCAGAACCAAACAGTGATCGATGGCGACGATGTCCTGGCTGCCAGCAGCACGGAAACCCACGTCCAGGTGCTTGGCCCGCGCATCCCAGCGCACGGCGATACGTGCCCGGCGGCGGTAGCCAAACTCGGGACCGGTCAGCGGCGCTGCCCACTCTTGAGGTTCGACACCGGCCACGCGGGACAGTTGCTCGGCGAGCATGCGCTGTTTCAGTGCAAGCTGCTCTTCATGGGGCAAATGCTGCACGCTGCAGCCGCCGCACTTGCCCGCATGGGCACAGGGTGCCTGGCGACGGATCTCGCTGGCCTTGAAAACACGCTCGGTACGGGCTTCAACGACCTTGCCATGGGCACCCAGCACCCGGGCTTCGACTTCTTCACCGGCCAGAGCCCCCGAAACAAACCAGGTACGCCCTTCAATAAAGGCAATACCGCGGCCGTCGTTGGCCAGGCGCTCGATATTCAAACGCTGTTTCTTGCCCGCAGGCACTTGCGCAGCCTTGGTGCCGCCAGCAGGCTGGAAGCGCAGGCCTCTCTCTTGCTTGGCCATCAGTTGGGCGCATCGTAAATGCCGGTCGACAGATAACGGTCGCCTCGGTCACAAATGATCGCGACCATCACCGCGTTTTCGACTTCCTGGTTCAGGCGCAGCATCGCTGCCACCGCCCCGCCCGAGGACACACCACAGAAAATGCCTTCTTCACGGGCCAGTCGGCGGGTGACGTCTTCGGCTTCGCGCTGGGCCATGTCGACGATGCGGTCTACGCGGTCGGCCTGGTAGATCTTGGGCAAGTACTCGGTCGGCCAGCGGCGGATGCCCGGAATGGCAGCGCCTTCCATCGGCTGCAAACCGACGATCTGCACGCCCGGGTTTTGCTCCTTGAGGTAGCGCGACACGCCCATGATGGTACCGGTAGTACCCATCGAACTGATGAAGTGGGTGATGGTACCGTTGGTCTGACGCCAGATTTCCGGGCCCGTACCGGTGTAGTGAGCCTCGGGGTTGTCACCGTTGGCAAACTGGTCGAGCACCTTGCCCAGGCCCTGGGCCTGCATCTTGTCGGCCAGGTCGCGGGCGCCTTCCATGCCCTCTTCCTGACTGACCAGGATCAGCTCGGCACCGTAGGCGGTCATGGCAGCCTTGCGCTCGGCGCTGGAATTGTCGGGCATGATCAGGATCATCTTGTAGCCCTTGATCGCCGCGGCCATGGCCAGGGCAATCCCGGTATTGCCCGAGGTGGCTTCAATCAGGGTATCGCCAGCCTGGATCTGGCCGCGCGCTTCGGCGCGGGCAATCATCGACAGAGCCGGACGGTCCTTGACCGAGCCTGCAGGGTTGTTCCCTTCGAGCTTGAGCAACAAGGTGTTGGTGGTGTTTCCAGCCAGGCGCTGCAAGCGCACCAGAGGAGTGTTGCCGACGCAATCGGCGATAGTTGGGTACTGCAATGTCATGGCGTATTCGCAATCCAGACCGCGGGGCCGCACATCATACCGACAAACGCCGACAGCCCATATCACGCAAAGTACGGTGCTTATGGTTAAAGGCTATAAGCGCCGCAAACCCATCACAATTATTCCTGTGGGAGCCGGGCTTGCCCGCGATTCTGACGCCGCGGTCTGTCAGGTAAAACGGACTGATACCATCGCGGGCAAGCCCGCTCCCACAGGGATGTCTGTACAGCCGCGGCCTGAGCGTTTAAGCGGCATGTCCGGCAAGCAAACGAACATGCACCCGCAACCCGCCGCCGTGGTTCTCTGCCCACAAACTGCCACCCTGCAGCCGCAGGGCATTGCGCGCAATACTCAGGCCCAGACCAAAGCCGCCATCGCCGGGACGCGAGCCATCAAGGCGGGTAAAAGGCGCAAAGATCCGCTCCAGTTCTTCAGGTGCCACACCTGCGCCCTGGTCATCGAGCCACAGGTGCCACATATTGCCTTCGCGCCGGCCATCAAGGCTGACGATACCCTCGGGTGGTGAATGGCGAATGGCATTGCGCAGGATATTTTCCATGGCTTGAGCCAGGCTGTTGAGATGCCCGCGCACCCAGCAATGCTCATCCACCAGACAAGGCAGTCGCGATTGCGGCCAGCCACTTTCAAAGCGGGCGTTTTCGGTGAGCATCTCCCACAGCGCCTGCACCTGAATGTCTTCCACCGGCAGCGGCCCGCGCTCGGCATCCAGCCAGGCCAGTTGCAAGGTGTCTTCGACCAGCCGTTGCATGCCGTCGACTTCACGGCCCAGGCGCTCACGCAAGGCCTCGCCCCCCTGCTCGCTGTCACAGGCTACCCGCAAACGGCTCAAGGGCGTGCGCAGCTCATGGGACAAGTCGCGGAGCAATTGCTGCTGTTGCGAGACCGTACTCTGCAAGCGCTCGGACATCTGATCGAACGCCCGCGCCAGCTCACCCAGTTCGTCCTGGCGGCTGGTGATCTGGCTCGATAGCCGCGCCCCCAGTTGATCAGCCCGCCAGGCATTGGCCTGTTCGCGAAGATGGTTAAGCGGCACGATCAGCACGCGGTACAGGCCCACGCACAGCAACAGGGTCAGCAAGCCAGGAATTACGCCGTTGGTGACAATCCGCCAGATCACCTGGGAGCGCCCGGGCATAAAGCGTTGCGGCAACTCGATCACCAGGCTGCCCGCCGACGGGTCGCGGGGAAAGGGCACCTTTATCCATGGCCGCGCCGTCTTGATATGGCTGATGGGCCAGTCCAGGCCGCGCAAAAAGGTCAGCCGCTCACTTTCTCGATCACTCAGCGGGTAGCTGCTCAGCGACTGCAGGTCCTGACCAATCACCCCGACCCAGCCCGGCTCCCTGTGCCCCATGCCCTGCAACCACTGGTCGACGCCGGCTTGCTGAGCGCTCTCCCAGGCGCGCTCGGCCTCACCGGCATAGCGCACCAGGGTGCCGTGGGCCTGCTCGGACAAAAAGCCGGTGCGCTTGTCCATATAGCGACCCCAGGACCAACTGAGCCAGATCATCAGCAAGCAGAAAACCACCAGCAAACACGCCAGCTTCCAGAACACCGAATTCTTGCCGGGCACCTTACGGGGCATCGCTGGCACTAAGGACATAGCCCTTGCCCCACACCGTGCGTACTTCATGCTGGTAATAGCCGATAGTTTTGAGCTTTCGCCGGATCTGGCTGATATGCATGTCCAGGCTGCGGTCATGGGCTGCATATCCGCGCTGCAAGACCTGCTGATAGAGAAAGGCCTTGCTCAACACTTCGTCGGCATTGCGCTGCAGGGTATCGAGCAGACGGAACTCGCTGCGGGTCAACCCGGCCCATTGCTCGCCCCGGCGCACATCGCACGCCTCGTCGTCGAACAGCAAACCGCTCTCGGCCGGTGGCAGTTCCTGCACCGTTGGGGCGCCAGGCATGCGATCCAGGGCCACGCGACGCAGGATGGCCTGAATGCGCACCCGCAGTTCGGCCATGCTGAACGGCTTGGGCAAATAATCATCGGCGCCCAGCTGGAAACCGCTGATACGGTCGGCCTCGGCACCCAGCGCCGACATCAGGATCACCGGCAAAGCGTGGGTCTGACGCAGTTGCGTCAGCACCTGCAAGCCATTCATGCCGGGCAGCAGGATATCCATCAGCACCACGTCAAAGTGCTCCTGGCGGGCACGGGCCAGACCTTCCAGGCCATTCTGGCACCAGATAACGTCAAACCCGCAACGCCCCAGCTGCTCGTGCAGATAGGCGCCCAGAACGGGGTCGTCTTCAATGGTCAGTAGGCGCGAGGGGCTAACAGCTACGGGATTCATTAGCGTCTGCAAGTAATTCTCAATCGGCGATTATTCAAGATTGAGCCCCTGCGGGCAACCGGCACGGGCTTTACCCCGTCTGATAAACCGAAATTGATGGCAAATTTTCAAAGATTTGCCGGGCACCATATGGCTACACTGCCACCTGATCCGGGCGGGAAGCCCGGATCACTCTTAAAAGAATGCAGGGCTGGAGAGTTGTGTGCTTAAAAACCTCGGTATCAAAGGCCGCGTATTGCTGTTAACGCTATTGCCCGTCAGTTTGATGGCAAGCGTGCTCGGCGGCTATTTCACCTGGCTGCAACAGTCCGAACTGCAATCGCAACTGTTGCAGCGCGGGGAAATGATCGCCGAACAACTCGCCCCCCTGGTGGCCCCCGCCATGGGGCGCCACGACACCGCATTGCTGGCCCGTATCGCCACCGAATCTCTGGAACAACAGGATGTGCGCGCCGTGGCGTTCCTCAACGCCAACCACGAACCGCTGGCCCATGCCGGGCCGATCATGCTCAATCAGGCTCCACTGGGCAGCAGTACCCATCTGCAACAGCGCACCGACAACGATGCCACGCGCTATTTATTGCCCGTATTTGGCCGCCATCGCAACCTGGCCGGGGATGTGATCCCTAACGAAGCCCATCGCCTGCTGGGCTGGGTCGAACTGGAGCTGTCCCATAACGGCATGCTGCTGCGCAGCTATCGCAACCTGTTTGCCAGCCTGTTGCTGATCGTCACCGGGCTGGTGCTGACCACCCTGCTGGCCTTGCGCATGAGCCGCACCATCAACGCACCGTTGGGGCAAATCAAACAAGCCGTGGCCCAGCTCAAGGACGGGCATCTGGAAACCCGCCTGCCGCCACTGGGCAGCCACGAACTTGACGAACTGGCCTCGGGCATCAACCGCATGGCCGAAACCCTGCACAATGCCCAGGAAGAACTGCAGCACAGCGTCGACCAGGCCACCGAAGACGTGCGCCAGAATCTCGAAACCATCGAAATCCAGAACCTTGAACTCGATCTGGCCCGCAAGGAAGCCCTGGAGGCCAGCCGTATAAAGTCCGAGTTTCTGGCCAACATGAGCCACGAAATCCGCACCCCGCTCAACGGTATCCTCGGTTTTACCCACCTGCTGCAAAAAAGCGAGTTGACCCCGCGCCAGTTCGACTACCTGAACACCATCGAAAAATCGGCCGACAACCTGCTGGGCATCATCAACGAGATTCTCGATTTTTCGAAAATCGAAGCCGGCAAGCTGGTGCTCGACAGCATTCCGTTCAATTTGCGCGACCTGCTGCAGGACACCCTGACCATCCTCGCCCCTTCGGCCCACGACAAGGGCCTGGAACTGGTCAGCCTGGTGTATCGCGACACCCCGCTGTCGCTGATCGGCGACCCGCTGCGGCTCAAGCAAATCCTCACCAACCTGATCAACAACGCCATCAAGTTCACCCGCGAGGGCACCATCGCGGTGCGGGCCATGCTTGAAGACCAGGACGAAAATGAAACCGACGGCAGTGTGCAACTGCGCATCAGCGTGCAGGACACCGGCATCGGCCTGACCGCCCAGGATATCCGCGCCCTGTTCCAGGCTTTCAGCCAGGCTGACAACTCACTGTCTCGCCAGCCCGGCGGCACCGGGTTGGGGCTGGTGATTTCCAAGCGACTGGTCGAACAGATGGGCGGCGAAATCGGCGTTGAAAGCACCCCTGGCGAAGGCTCGGTGTTCTGGATCAGCGTCAGGCTGCCCAAGGCTCGCGATGATGTCGAAGACTTGCCCGGCGCGCCGCTGCTGGGCCGGCGCGTAGCCATCCTGGAAAAACACGACCTGGCCCGCCAGGCCCTGCACCATCAACTGGAAGACTGCGGCCTGGAAGTCACGCCCTGCACTACTCTGGAAAACCTCACCAATTGTGTGACCGGCGCTCACCAGACCGCCCAAGCTATTGATCTGGCAGTTCTGGGCGTAACGGCCAATGACACCCCGCCAGAGCGTCTCAACCAGCACATCTGGGATCTCGAGCACCTGGGTTGCAAGGTACTGGTTCTGTGCCCGACCACCGAGCAGGGCCTGTTCAACGCGGTGGTGGACAACCCTCACAGCCAGCTCCAGGCCAAACCCGCCTGCACCCGCAAACTGCGTCGGGCCCTGGCCGACCTGGTCAGCCCGCGACAAACCCGCAGCGAACCCGGCGAACCGCTGGCCAGCCGCGCGCCGCGCATTCTGTGTGTGGATGACAACCCGGCCAATCTGCTGCTGGTGCAAACCCTGCTTGAAGGCATGGGCGCCAAGGTGACTGCAGCGGACAGCGGTTATGCCGCCATTGATGCGGTCAAGGCACACGATTTCGATCTGGTGCTGATGGATGTGCAAATGCCCGGCATGGACGGGCGCGAGACCACCGAAGTCCTACGCCAGTGGGAAAGCGAGCGCCACTGTACGCCGCTGCCGATCGTTGCACTCACAGCCCACGCCATGGCCAACGAAAAACGCGCCTTGCTGCAAAGCGGCATGGACGACTACCTGACCAAACCGATCAGCGAACGGCAGTTGGCCCAAGTGGTGTTGAAGTGGACGGGCTTGGCCTTGCGCAATCAGGCCAGCGACAACTCGCACGAACCGGCCCGTCACACCACGCAACTGCTCGTCCTCGACCACGATGAGGGGCTGCGACTGGCGGCAGGCAAGGCGGACCTGGCCATCGACATGCTGGCCATGCTGCTGGCTTCGCTGGAAGCCGACCGCGACGCTATCCGCCAGGCCCGTGAGGCCAGAGACAACAACGCATTGATCGAGCGCGTCCACCGCTTGCACGGCGCAACCCGTTACTGCGGCGTACCGCAATTGCGTGCGGCCTGCCAGCGCAGCGAGACCCTGCTCAAGCAGGCAAGCCCCAACGCCGTCGCCGCCCTGGACGAGCTGGATCAGGCCATCACACGCCTGGCCAAAGAAGCACGCAGTACTGCATAGCAAAATCATCGTGTGGGAGCGGGCTTGCTCGCGATTCGGGCGGCGCGGTATGTCAGGTAAACCGCCGTGATGCCATCGCGAGCAAGCCCGCTCCCATAAAAGCCGATTTGTAGTTACAGACCAAGGAAGACCCCATGCGCACGATTCTTTTCAGCAGCCAGACCTACGACCGCGACAGTTTCATCGCGGCCGCACAAGACGACGGTAACGAGCTGCATTTCCAGCCCGCGCGCCTGACCCTGGACACCGTAGCACTGGCCCATGACTACGAAGTGATCTGTCCGTTTATCAACGACGACCTCAGCGCCCCGGTGCTGGAGCAACTGGCTGCTGGCCGCACCCGCCTGATCGCCCTGCGCTCGGCCGGCTACAACCATGTGGATCTGCCCGCCGCCAAACGCCTGGGCCTGAGTGTGGTGCGCGTCCCCGCGTACTCCCCCCACGCCGTCGCCGAACATGCCGTGGCCCTTATCCTGGCGCTCAACCGCCGCTTGCACCGCGCCTACAACCGCACCCGCGAAGGCGACTTCACTCTGCACGGGCTGACCGGTTTCGATCTGGTGGGCAAGACCGTGGGCGTGGTGGGCACCGGCCAGATCGGCGCCACGTTCGGCAAGATCATGGCCGGTTTCGGCTGCAAGCTGCTGTGCTTCGACCCTTATCCAAACGCCGAACTGCTGGCGCTGGGCGCTCGCTACGTCAGCCTGCCCGAACTGCTGGCCGGTTCGCATATCATTTCCCTGCACTGCCCGTTGACCGCAGACAACAAGCACCTGATCAACGCCACCAGCCTGGCCACCCTCATGCACGGCGCCATGCTGATCAACACCGGACGGGGGGCGCTGGTCGACACCCCGGCGCTGATTGAGGCGCTGAAAAGTGGCCAATTGGGCTATCTTGGGCTGGATGTGTACGAAGAAGAGGCCCAACTGTTCTTCGAGGACCGCTCCGACCTGCCCTTGCAGGATGACGTGCTGGCCCGGCTGCTGACTTTCCCCAATGTGATCATCACGGCCCATCAGGCGTTTCTGACCCGCGAGGCGTTGAATGCAATTGCCAGCACGACCCTGAGCAATATCGCAGCCTGGAGAAACGGTACGGCGCAAAACCTGATCGAAGGTTGAGTCTGGACTTTGATGCCTGCGTGCTAGCATAGCGACTTACTTGGAGGACCCATGGTCGAACACGATTTCCGCTACAGCCTGCTTAACCCGCAGCACACCCTGATTGAATGCCGCGCTCTGGCGCCGGGCCTGTATCAAGTCACCGGCAACGGCGGCTCGATTCAAGCCGGTGATGTGCTGATTGTGTCCCTCAAGGGCAGCAAGACCTTGTCCATGCGTTTGAGCGTCGACAAGGTGCGCCACCTGATCAACCCGCGTGGCCAGTGGGTTGCCGTCACCAAAGGGCCGGTGTTCGGCGAATTGGCGATTCATGAATGGCAGGTCAACTGCGATGCTTGCGCCAAAGAGCTGAAGTTCGAGTTCGCAGTCGACGCCAAACTCGGCACCAAGGCGCAAAAGCCCGCAGCCACGGCGCGGATTGCCGAGCTGGGCTGGAGCACTGAAGGCAGCAAGCACCTGTGCCCGCAATGCCAAAAGGCCGCGCAATGAAACGCTTGATCCTGCTGGCCGTGCTGGGCGCAAGCCTGACGGGGTGTGCGGGTGATCCGGTGAAGTTGCAGCAAAACCACACCTACGTGCTGGAGTGGATCGGCGAACGACCGCTGATCGACAACAGCCACCTGACCGTCACCCTGGACGATGCTGGCCGGGCCTATGGCAGTGGCGGTTGCAACCATTGGTTCGCACCTTACACCCTCGACGGCGACAAGCTGACCTTTGGTGGCGTAGGCAGCACCCGCAAAGCCTGTGCGCCGGCGTTGATGGAGCAGGAGCAGCGATTCTTCGAGGCCTTGCAGACCGTACAGCGCTGGGACATATCGCCGATCGAGCAGGTGCGATTCTGGCCTGAACAGGGCAAGCCGCTGCGGCTTTGGCCTGAAGAAGGCTGATACCGCGGCGCTTGAATCACGAGCAAGCCCGCTCCCACAGACTGGTGCCAGCCTGTGGGAGCGGGTTTGTTCGCGATGGCTTCGACTCAGGCCCCTCTCAATTCCTTGATCTTCGCCAACACCCCGGCCGCCGTCTGTTCGCCCATCAACGTTGCCCGCACCTTGCCTTTCTCATCCAGGATATAAGTCACCGGCAAGGCTTCGCTGCGTGGTAAATCGAACACCTCCGCCGGATCCTGCGCCAGCACGGTAAAGGTGATGCCCAGCGCGGTACTCGCGTCGCTCAGCTCCTTGCCCTGCAAACCATCGTAGTTGACCCCGAACACTCCCACCGACTGCCCCTGCAGCTGTTTTTCCAGCGAGTTGAGTTCAGGAATCTCGATACGACACGGGCCACACCACTCGGCCCAGTAGTTGATGACCTTCCATTGCTTGTCCAGACGCTCCGAGGCGATCTTCTGTCCGTGCTGATCGACCCCATAATCATTTCCGCAGCCGGCCAGCAATAATGTGGCGCAGACGGTAACTGCTGCCATGAGTCGCTTAAACATGCGTTGATCCTTCCCGGTAAATACATACAAAAATACATCAGCGAGCGGCCATTTACCGCATACGGTTCAGGCGCGCCCGTCAGGCAGGTAGAATAGCCGCCACCTTACGCAAGATGCGACCCGCACATGACCGATCTGACGCTTTATCACAACCCGCGCTGCTCGAAATCCCGCGGTGCGCTCGAACTCCTCGAAGCCCGCGGCCTGACCCCTACCGTAGTGCGCTACCTCGAAACGCCGCTGAGCGCCGCCCAACTGCGCGACCTGCTGGCCAAGCTGAACATCAGCGCACGGCAATTGCTGCGCAGCGGCGAAGACGAGTACAAGGCCCTCAACCTGGCAGACAGCGGTCTCACTGACGCGCAACTGATCGACGCCATGGCTGCACATCCCAAGTTGATCGAGCGGCCGATCCTGGTCGCAGGCGACAAAGCCGTGATTGGTCGCCCACCGGAAAAAGTCCTGGAGATCCTGTCGTGAGTGCGCCTTATATTCTGGTTCTGTTCTACAGCCGCAACGGTTCGACCAGCGAAATGGCCCGGCAAATTGCCCGTGGCATCGAACAGGGCGGCCTCGAGGCGCGCCTGCGCACAGTGCCGGCCATTTCTGCCGAATGTGAAGCCGTGGCCCCTGCCATTCCGGACGAAGGCGCGATGTACGCCAGCCTCGACGACCTGAAAAACTGCTCGGGGCTGGCCCTGGGCAGCCCGACGCGTTTCGGCAACATGGCCGCACCGCTCAAGTACTTCCTGGATGGCACCAGCAACCTGTGGCTGACCGGCGCGCTGGTGGGCAAGCCGGCCGGTGTGTTCACCTCCACTGCCAGCCTGCACGGCGGCCAGGAAAGTACCTTGCTGTCGATGCTGCTGCCACTGATGCACCACGGCATGCTGGTCACCGGCCTGCCCTACAGCGAATCGGCCCTGCTGCACACCACGGCAGGCGGAACGCCCTATGGCCCGAGCCATCACGCAGGTGCCGACGGCAAACGCGGGCTGGACGAGCACGAAATCGCCCTGTGCCGGGCCTTGGGTCAGCGTTTGGCCACCATTGCCCGCAAACTGGAGAGCAACCGTGGCTAAAAAGCCAAAAGTGCTGCCGCCCATCGAGTGGCTGCAGCCGCGGGTAAGGCTGATGCGGGTAGTGAGCCTGGCGTGCTTCTTTGGCCTGATCGCCCTGCTGTGTGTTTATTACCTGATGTTTGCCAACCTGCACGGCGCGCGCCCGTGGGTGATCCTGCTGATCGAACTGGTGCCCTTGATGTTTGTGGTACCCGGCATGCTGATGGGCAGCCCCCGTGGGCACTCGTTCACCTGCTATGTGGTCAACCTGTACCTGATCAAGGGCGCGCTGGCGGCATTCGACCCGAACCGCCAGGTGTTCGGCCTGCTGGAGATCGCCGCCAGCGTGGCGGTATTTGTCAGTGCATTGCTGTTTGTGCGCTGGCGCTACCAGCTGGATCGACGCCTGAGCGGCGAGTGATGCAGCTGTTGTGGGAGCGGGCTTGCTCGCGAACGGCCTTCGCGAGCAGGCTCGCTCCCACAATTGAAGTTGCTCGGCGGCTTAGTGATTCACCGTAAACGCCAGCATCTGTGACAGCTGGCACATCGGCCGGCCACTTTCGGCGTGCCACTGGTTGAAGGCGTTCTGCACAATCGCCAGGTCACGCAGGCTGGTGGGTGCCTTGTCCACCAGCTTCTGCGCGTTCAGCGCGGCCACCACGTCATAACTTGGCACAAAGGTGTCCTTGCCAACCATGCGTAAAAAGCGTGGAGCCGACAAACCACCCAACTGATGCCCATGCTTGGCCAGGTACTTCCACAAACCGACGATATCAGTCACTGGCCACTGGGCGATAAACGCGCCAAAACTGCCGTACTCGTGGGCAATGTCGAGCACCATCTGGGCATTGCGTGGCACGCTTTTAAGCTTGCCCAGATGGCGAATGATCCGCGCATCCTGCATCAACCGCTCCAGATGCTCGGCGCCCATCAGCACGACTTTCTCCGGGTCGAAACCGAAAAAAACCTCTTCAAATACCGGCCACTTGGCATCAACCACACTGTGTTTGAGCCCGGCACGGAACACCCGCAGGGCCAGGGTCGACAGGTAGCGATCATCGCTGATATGGCGCAACTGTTCCGCAGTTCTCGGGACAGGCAATTGGGCTTCAAGTGCGGCTGACGAACCAAAGCGGTTCAGACAGTATTCGTGCAGCCATTTGTAGTCGCGCATGCCCTCTCCTCTCGGCAATTTACAGATTGAGCAGGTTGACGAAACGCGGCGTTGCGCTTTCGTCGATCTTCAGGCTCGCGAAATCAAACAGGTTACGGTCCGCCAACTGAGACGGGATCACGTTCTGCAGGCTGCGAAAGATACTCTCGGTGCGGCCCGGCGTCTTGCGGTCCCACTCCTGGAGCATGTCCTTGACCACCTGGCGCTGCAGGTTCTCCTGGGAGCCACAGAGGTTGCACGGGATGATCGGGAACTGCTGCCAGTCGGAATAGGCCTGAATATCCTTCTCGTTGCAGTACGCCAGCGGACGAATCACCACATTGCGCCCGTCATCGGAGCGCAGCTTGGGCGGCATCGCCTTGAGGCTGCCATTGAAGAACATGTTGAGGAAGAAGGTTTCGACGATATCATCGCGATGATGCCCAAGTGCCATCTTGGTCGCACCGATTTCATCGGCAAAGGTGTACAGGGTGCCGCGACGCAGGCGCGAACACAGCGAGCAGGTGGTCTTGCCTTCGGGGATCAGCTCCTTGACCACCGAGTAAGTGTCTTTTTCAACGATGTGGTATTCCACACCCAGCGACTTTAGATATGCCGGCAGCACGTCCTCGGGGAAACCCGGCTGCTTCTGGTCCATGTTCACGGCCACGATCTCGAACTGGATCGGCGCGACTTTCTGCAGGTGCAGCAACACATCAAGCAGGGTGTAGCTGTCCTTGCCGCCCGACAGGCAGACCATCACCTTGTCGCCATGCTCGATCATGTTGAAATCGGCAATTGCCTCACCGGTCAATCGACGCAGGCGTTTCTGGAGTTTGATTTGAGAGACCGAGTGAGTGCCCATAGCGCTTCAATTCCGCGAGTTAAGACCAAAAGCCGGGGATTTTACCGAAAAATACCCGGTCAACGAACCCCTTGCCTGCCTAAAGACGCCAATGCGATAAGACCGCCTCTGACAGCACAATAAGCTCTAAGGAGCCGAGGTTATGGGGCGGCAGGTTTCCTATACTTGTCATCAAGGCCGCACGCCTGTCTGCTTCTCAATACGTTCTGGCTGCGCGACCGGCACGCGTCCCACTGGGGGCGATGCGTCTTATACAGGAGCGACAGCCATGATCCATCACGTTGTGGGCCTTTTCACCCACCCCGATAAAGAGTGGCGCGAAATCCGTGGTGATGCCGAAGAAAGCATCGGCCATATGTATTTCACGCACACGTTAATTCTGGCAGCGATTCCAGCCATTTCTGCATTTATTGGCACTACCCAGGTGGGCTGGGTAATCGGTAACCGCGCGCCGGTGATGCTGACTCTGGACAGCGCCCTGTGGATGACCCTGCTGTCCTACGCCGCCATGCTGGTGGGCGTGGCCGTGATGGGCGCATTCATTCACTGGATGGCCCGTACCTACGATGCACAACCCAGCCTGCCGCGATGCGTGGCCTTTGCCACCTACACGGCCACCCCGCTGTTTATCGGCGGGCTGGCGGCGCTGTATCCGCATATGTGGCTGGGCATGATGGTGGGCACCGCTGCCATTTGCTACACGGTGTACCTGCTGTACGTGGGCCTGCCTACCTTTATGAGCATCGACCCGGACGAAGGCTTCCTGTTTTCCAGCTCGGTGCTGGCGGTGGGCCTGGTGGTGCTGGTGGCGATCATGGCATTCACCGTGATCGTCTGGGGCCTGGGCGTCGGGCCGATCTACACCAACTAGGCCACAACCCGTGGAAGCGAACCTGCTCGTGATTGCTGTTCGCGATCAGGCTCGCTTCCACGGGCTCATGAAGACCATTGGGCGCCAACAGGTTCGCAACCCCAGCGCTTGCGGCATAATCGCCGGCTCTGGAGAACCGAACCGCATGCCCGAGCTGCTCAATACCCGCGTCGAAGACTGTTTCCAACAGGCCGAAGTGTTTTTCAAACGCCCCTTCAAACGCCCCGTCGTCAGTTTCAAACTGCGCGGGCAAAAAGCCGGGGTCGCCCATTTGCATGAAAACCTGCTGCGCTTCAACCCGCAGCTGTACCGTGAAAACAGCGAAGACTTCCTCAAGCAGACCGTCCCCCATGAAGTGGCGCACCTGGTTGCCCATCAACTGTTTGGCGAGCGCATCTCGCCCCACGGCGAAGAATGGCAATTAATCATGCGCGGGGTGTACGAACTGCCGCCCAATCGCTGTCATACCTACGCCATCAAGCGTCGCAGCGCCACCCGCTATATCTACCGTTGCCCCTGCCCTGACAGCGACTTCCCGTTCTCGGCCCAGCGTCACGCTTTGGTCAAACAAGGCCGCGGCTACCTGTGTCGACGCTGCCGTAACCCCCTGGTGTTCAGCGGCCTGACCCGGGTCGAATGAGCAGGCATAAAAAAACCCGTCCGAAGACGGGTTTTTTTATGCACTCAAACTTACTTGAGCAACACCGGGGCCGGGCCTTCAGCCACACCCAGATCATCTTGCGGACGGGTATCCTCCAGCGGACGGCCGCCAGAGTTCAGCTCGGTTTGCAGGGTGTCGGTGTCCAGTTCCTTGACCCACTTGGCCACCACCAGGGTTGCTACCGCGTTACCGATCAGGTTGGTCAGGGCGCGGGCTTCGGACATGAAGCGGTCGATACCCAGGATCAGCGCCAGACCGGCTACCGGCAAGTGCCCTACAGCCGACAGGGTTGCCGCCAGTACGATAAAACCACTACCGGTGACGCCAGCAGCACCTTTGGACGACAGCAACAGCACCAGCAACAGAGTGATCTGATGCGTGATATCCATATGGGTGTCAGTCGCCTGGGCGATAAACACGGCCGCCATGGTCAGGTAGATCGAAGTACCGTCGAGGTTGAACGAGTAACCGGTCGGGATCACCAGACCCACTACCGATTTCTTCGCGCCCAGACGCTCCATTTTAACCAGCATGCGTGGCAGGGCCGATTCCGACGAGGACGTACCCAGTACGATCAGCAGCTCTTCACGGATGTAGCGGATCAGCTTCAAAACGCTGAAACCGTGAGCGCGGGCAATACCGCCCAGCACGATCAGCACGAACAGCACGCAAGTGATGTAGAAGCAGATCATCAACTGACCCAGCTGAACCAGCGAGCCTACGCCGTAAGCGCCGATGGTGAAGGCCATCGCGCCCAGCGCACCGAGGGGCGCCAGCTTCATGATCATGTTGATGATATTGAACATCACGTGAGCGAAGCGATCGATAAAGTCCAGTACCGGCTTGCCGTAGGCACCCAGGCGATGCAGGGCGAAACCGAAAATCACCGAGAACATCAGCACTTGCAGGATATCGCCATTGGCGAAGGCGCCAACAATGGTCGACGGGATCACGTTGAGGATAAAGCCTACGATGCTCTGGTCTGCACCTGCCGACACGTAACCGGCAATTTTGCTGGCATCCAGGGTCGACACGTCAATATGCATGCCTGCGCCAGGCTGAACCACGTTAACCACGACCAGGCCGATCAACAGCGCGATAGTCGACACGACTTCGAAGTAGAGCAAGGCATAGCCGCCGGTCTTGCCGACCGATTTCATGCTCTGCATGCCGGCAATACCGCTCACCACCGTACAGAAAATAATGGGCGCGATGACCATCTTGATCAGTTTGATAAAGCCATCACCCAACGGCTTGAGGGCAACACCGGTTTCCGGGTAGTAATGGCCCAACAAGATACCGATAGCGATCGCTACGATTACTTGCACATACAGGGATTTGTACAGTGGCTGACGAGTCGTCATTGCAAAGTTCCTCAAGTGCATCACTCAATCATCATTCCGTCTGAGACTGGTGACACCTAAAGCGCGAACCCTCCTGTACTTGGAGGGATTTGTTTTTGGGGCTGCTCTTACGGCAGCCCTCTCGCACTTATTGCAAGCCGTGGGCCACATTGCGCAAATGCCGCGCAATAGCCTATGGCGCCTGAGTTTGAAGGAAAATTCTTATATATTTTGCAGGTCAGGGTTTGGCGGGATTCCGCCCATTGGGCGTGTTGAAACGCAGAAGGTGGCGGATATCCGCCTGAACCCCACGTACTCCCGTAGCAGCTACCAGGGTTCGTCGATTAGCCCGCCGGGAAATAAATCCTGAACGCCGCGCCGCCCAACGAGGAATCTTCCAGGGTCAAGGTGGCGTCATAGCTTTCAATGATGTCCTTGACCACCGCCAGACCAATGCCCTGCCCCGGATGCTGGCGGTCAAGCCGTTCGCCGCGCTGCAGGATGCGCGCACGCTGATCCGGCGGCACTCCAGGACCGTCATCTTCGACGCAGACCTCAATGCCGTGAACGTTACGGTGCAGACTGATACGTACCTGGCTCAAGCACAGCCTGTAGGCGTTTTCCAGCAAGTTGCCCAGTAATTCCAACAAGGCATTCTGCTCAATCGGCACATGGCTCAGCTCAGGGATGTCATAGCTGACCTTGACCCCCTTGTCGCGATAGACCTTGTCCAGCGTATTGCACAAGCTCTGTACCACCGGCAGCAGTTCGACCTGGTGACGTACCAGACCACTCTTGCGCAAGCTGGCACGCTGCAACTGATAGCCGATTTGCTGGTTCATGCGCTCGATCTGGCTTTGCAGGACCCAGGCCTGTTCACGGTCAGCCGGGCGCTGGGCCATGCTTTCGCTCACGCCCTGCAATACCGCCAGCGGGGTTTTCAGGCTGTGGGCCAGGTCATCAAGAGAATCGCGATAACGTGAGCGCTGTTCGCGCTCGCTTTGCAGCAAGCGGTTCAACGAGCCGGTCAGGCGCAGCAGCTCACGCGGGTGCTGCTCGCTGAGGCTGTCGCGCTCGCCGGTTTCGATTTCATCCAGTTCCTGACTCAAACGTCGCAAGGCACGTAACCCCCACGTCAGACCAATCCATAGCAATGCCAGCAGCACAATCAAAGCTGCGCCGAACCCCAGATAAAGATTTTCCCGCAGGCCTTCCAGTGTGCGGTTGTATTCGCGCATCGGTTGCAGGGCGACAAAGCTGAAGGCAGCACTTTTGCCACCGAGCAACTTGACCTCAACGTCGTAGACAAAAAACTCTTCGCCGTTATCTTCGCGAATACTTGCAAACTCGTTGCCGCGCCCGTCATAGCGCGGCCGGTAATTGATGGTTTCTTCCTGAGTGGCCCGCGAGCGCCACACCAGGTGCCCGTCGCGGTCATAGATATAACCCAGCAGGCGACTGTCCGGCAGATCGAACTGCTCATCGGGCAGCAACGCCGGCATCTTGAGGCGGTTCTTTTCCATCTTTGCCGCTGAAATCAGCGTGGTGACATCTGACGCCAGGCGCTGCTCTATGGCGTCCTTGAGCGCCAGACTGAACGCTCCCTGCATCGCCGGCAACAGCGCCAGCATAAACAACACGGCCAACAGGGTTGCCGCCAGCATCAATCGAACGCGAAGCGAACGAATCATCGGCAGCGCTCAGTAAACAAGTACCCCAGGCCGCGCACCGTATCGATTGGCTTAAAGCCGTTTGCCCCCTCCAGCTTGCGTCGCAGGCGCCCGACCAGCACCTCGATCACATTCGGATCACGCTCCTCGTCATCCGGGTACAGCTGTTCCATCAGTCGGTCCTTGGCCACCACTTGCTGGTGATGGCGCATCAGGTATTCAAGAATCCGGTACTCATAAGCGGTCAGCGCCAGCGGCTCGCCGTCGAGCACCGCCTGCTTGCGGTTAATGTCCAGCACCAGCGCCCCCGCCACTATCGTCGGCTGGGTAAAGCCACTGGAGCGGCGCAGCAAGGCATTGAGCCGCGCATCCAGCTCTTCGAACTGAAAGGGCTTGACCACATAGTCGTCAGCGCCCGCTGCCAGCCCTTCGACCTTGTCCTGCCAATTGCCACGGGCGGTGAGAATCAGGATCGGAAACGTCTTGCCCCGGGCACGCAACTGGCGAATCAGTTCCAGGCCACCTAGCCCCGGCAAACCCAGGTCAATCATCGCCAGGTCATGATTGAACTGTTCGGTCTGGTACAGCGCCTCTTCGGCATTGGCCACCGCTTCGACCACATGGCCACTTTCTGTCAGACGGGTTTGCAAGTGATGGCGCAGCAACGCCTCATCTTCAACCACCAGCAATTTCATCGCGCTCTCCCAAGCCAATCCGCGTCTCGAAGGACGTGTGTCCCATACAGCCTAGCCACACAGTAAGTTGTGTGCCCTGAACATACTCTGAACAATTGCACAGCCGGGCCAAGCCCCGGCACAATGCCCGGCATGAACCGACTCCCCGCCCTGCCTGCCTGCTGCACGCCATTGCGTGACGACTGGCCCTTGCCAGAGGTCCTGCCCGCCAGTGTGTGGCTGAGCACAGACTTTATCCCGGCACAGCTTGAAGACGACGACTTTGCCCGCAGTGCAATCGATATGCCTGCGAGTATTCAACGCTCAGTGGCCAAACGCCAAGCCGAATTTCTGGCCGGGCGCCTGTGCGCCCGCGCAGCGCTGCGGCAACTGGATGGCACTTGCGTGGCTCCCGGCCTGGGTGAAGACCGCGCGCCCGTGTGGCCAGACCATATCAGCGGCGCCATCACCCACAGCAACGGCCGCGCCGGGGCACTGGTAGCCTTTAAACGTGACTGGCAGGCCCTGGGTATCGACCTGGAAACCCTGCTCAGTCTCGAACGCGCCAGGCGCCTGGCCAAGGAAATCCTTACTCCCGATGAGCTTGTGCGTATGGCCGCCGGGCCTGCAGATCAGATTGCGCTGCTGGTCACCTTGACGTTTTCGGTCAAGGAAAGCCTGTTCAAGGCGCTATACCCGCTGGTGCAAAAACGCTTCTACTTTGAACACGCCGAAGTGTTGAACTGGACCCCCCAAGGGCATGTACGCCTGCGTCTGCTCACCGACTTGTCACCTGAGTGGCAACATGGCAGTGAGCTGGATGCGCAGTTTTGCCTGCTGGACGGACAACTGCTCAGCGTGGTGGCGATAAAAGCCTGACCCCGTTGCCCTGTGGCCGCGGGATACGCCCGCCATGCTATCGTGCGCGCCCCTGTTCGAACGGTTTGCCACCATGCCTGTGACGTCTCGCGCCCTGCGTCTGGCGCTGTATTGCCTGTTGATCCTGGCCGGAGCCATTCTGGCTGGCGGCTGGGCGATGCGTCAGGCCAAACAGCACGCACTGGAAGAGAGCGCCAGGCGCGGGCCTGAACAATTGAGCCTGTATGCCAATTCGCTGTACACGGTGATCGAACGCTATCGCGCCCTGCCAGCCGTACTGGCACTGGACCCGGAGTTGTCGGACGCACTGGCGCACCCCATGACGCCGCAGGTGCAGGCGCTGCTCAACCGCAAGCTGGAACGTATCAACGGTGCAGCACAATCTTCGACACTGGAGTTGCTCGACAGCACCGGCCTGGCAGTAGCCGCCAGCAACTGGAACACGTCCAATAGTTACGTCGGTCACAACTACGCGTTCCGCCCGTATTTCAGCCAGACACGCAGCCAGGGTACCGGCAGCTTTTATGCCGTGGGCGTAACCAGCGGCATACCGGGTTACTTTATGTCCAGCGCGGTACAGGGTGCTGACGGCCGGTTTCTGGGCGCCATGGTGGTCAAACTGGAGTTTCCGGAACTGGAGCGCGAGTGGAGCCACGGCAGCGACACGCTGCTGGTCAGTGACAACCGGGGCATTGTATTTATTGCCAATCAGCCCGGCTGGCGCTATCGCCACCTGCGCGAGCTGAACGACCGCGACCGCAGCGCCATCAGCGTGACGCGACAATACGACAAGCAACCGCTAACGCTGATGACCTCGCAGACCTTGCACAGTTTTGGTGACAACAGCTACCTGAGCCGCGTCAATGGCCCGCAGGGCCAGGCTGACTACCTGTGGGGCTCGCAACCCCTGAACATCGAGGGCTGGACGCTGCACTTGCTGCGTCGCCCGGCAATACCGGCCGAAGACAGCCGCAATGCCGCCCTGGCGGCAATCGGCCTGTGGCTGACGCTGGTATTTCTGGGGCTGTTTTTACTCCAGCGCTGGCGGCTCGCCCGTTTGCGCCAGCGCAATCGGGCAGAACTTGAACAACTGGTCGAGGCCCGTACCCGGGATCTGCGCACCGCCCAGGATGGCCTGGTGCAATCCGCCAAACTGGCGGCGCTGGGGCAAATGTCAGCGGCGCTGGCCCATGAAATCAACCAGCCCCTCACCGCCCAGCGCATGCAGCTGGCGACCTTGCGCCTGTTGCTCGATCACGGTCGTATCGATGACGCCTACAAAGCCCTGGAACCCCTGGAGCAGATGCTCACACGTATGGCCGCCCTCACCGGCCACCTGAAAACCTACGCCAGGCAAAGCCCCAGCGGCCTGCGTGAAAAACTGGATCTGGCTAATGTGGTGGATCAGTCCCTGCAGCTGCTGGAGCCGCGCCTGAAGGACGAACAGATCGACTTGCGCGTCAATCTGCAGCGTCCGGCCTGGGTGCGTGGCGACGCAATTCGCCTGGAGCAGGTACTGATCAACCTGCTGCGCAATGCCCTGGACGCCATGGGCGACAAACCGCGTAAACACCTTGAGATCCGTATCGAAGCCGACCAGCAACTGTGGCGCCTGACCGTCACTGACAGCGGCGGCGGAATTGCCGATGAATATTTGGGTAAAATTTTCGACCCGTTCTTCACCACCAAACCCGTGGGCGATGGATTAGGCTTGGGCCTGGCGGTGTCATACGCCATTGTTCATGAAATCGGTGGTCGCCTGACTGCTTGCAATCACGTTGATGGCGCGCAATTCACGCTGACACTGCCCATCGCACAGGAATCTTGAGACATGCTCAACTCGGTGATCGTGGTCGATGATGAGGCCAGTATTCGCAATGCCGTCGAACAGTGGCTGAGCTTGAGCGGCTTTGACGTGCAGCTTTTCAACAACGCCGAAGACTGTCTGCACCGGTTGCCTGCGCATTTTGCCGGAGTGATTGTCAGCGATGTGCGCATGCCGGGCATGGGCGGCCTGGCCCTGCTGACCCGGTTGCAGCAACTGGACGCGGATTTGCCGGTGATCTTGCTGACCGGCCATGGCGATGTACCCATGGCAGTAGAAGCCATGCGTGATGGTGCCTACGACTTTCTGGAAAAGCCCTTCAGCCCCGAAGCCCTGCTCAGCAGCCTGCGCCGCGCGCTGGAAAAGCGCCAACTGGTACTGGAAAACCGCCGCTTGCATGAGCAGGCAGACCTGCGTGAGCAGATCGACGGGCGCCTGCTTGGGGTATCGCGCAGCTTGCAGACCTTGCGCCGTCAGGTCCTGGAACTGGCGCCTCTGCCCGTCAATGTGTTGATTCGCGGCGAGACCGGCAGCGGCAAGGAGCTGGTCGCCCGCTGCCTGCATGATTTTGGCCCACGTGCCGACAAGCCCTTTGTGGCCCTCAACTGCTCGGCAATCCCCGAGCAACTGTTTGAAGCCGAATTGTTCGGCCATGAAAGCGGCGCCTTTACCGGCGCCCAGGGCAAGCGCATCGGCAAGCTGGAGTACGCCGATGGTGGCACCTTGTTTCTGGATGAAATCGAAAGCATGCCACTGGCCCAGCAAGCCAAACTGCTGCGAGTGCTGCAGGAGCAAAAACTCGAGCGTCTGGGCTCCAACCAGAGCATCAACGTGAACTTGCGGGTGGTTGCCGCCACCAAACCCGACCTGCTCGACGAAGCCCGCGCCGGACGCTTTCGTGAAGACCTGGCCTATCGCCTGACCGTGGCCGAATTACGCCTGGCGCCGCTGCGTGAGCGGCGCGAGGATATTCCCTTGTTGTACGACGCCTTTTCACGCAATGCCGCTGAACGCCTGGGGCGCAGTGCACAAGTGCTGAGCGGCCCGCAGCTGTCGCGTCTGCTCAGCCATGCCTGGCCAGGCAATGTGCGCGAGCTGGCCAACGTAGCCGAGCGGGATGTGCTGGGTTTGGGCGAGCCGCAATTGCCCGACACCGACGCGGGGCAATCACTGGTGGCGCAACAGGAAGCCTTCGAGGCGCAGTGCCTGCGCGCGGCGCTGACCCGGCATAAAGGTGATATCAAGGCAGTGCTCAATGAGCTGCAGCTGCCGCGACGTACCCTGAATGAGAAAATGCAACGCCACGGGTTGGCGCGTGAAGCATTTTTAAGTGCCGAATAAACCACCCCCCTGGCCTTTCGGGAGAGGGACGCGGGGCTTTTGTTCAGCCCTAGCGCGCCTTGTCCTCACGCCCGCGCAGTACCTGGTCGGGCATCGCCAGCGCCGCCGCCAGCCCCAGCAATGACACTGCCGCACTGATGCTCAACAGATGACGGAAGGTCAGCAGCAGTTCTGCTCTCAGGCTTTGCAGCGCCGGCCCCTGAACCGCGCTCAGACTGTCGAGCAGTACATTGCCCGAGCTGCCTTCGCCAATCAGCGGCTGGCCCATGACCGGTACCGGTAACGAGTCATGCAGCAATGCCAGCAGCAGGGCCGACATCAAGGCCACCCCCATCGCCCCGCCCAGGGCACGAAACAGGTTGGTGGTGCTGGTCGCCACGCCAATATCATGCTGTTGCACCGAGTTCTGCGCGCCCACCAGCGACGTCGGGAACTGCATGCCGGAAGCTATCCCGCTGAACAGCATAAACACCCCGCTCAACAACTCGGCGCCGGGCGGGCTGAATGCCATGCCCAAAATGGACAGGGGCATCAGCGCCGCCCCGCTCAAGATCATCGGTTTGTAGCGCCCGGTTACCGAAGTCATGCGACCGGCAAAATAAGCCCCCATCGGCAACCCGATGGCCAGCGGCAACAGGTGCAGGGCCGCGCTGTCGGCACCGGCGCCAGTGATGCTCTGATAGCGCAGCGGCATCAACACAATCAGCGAAATAGCCTGAAAACTGGTGAAAAATACCGTGCACCAGCACAGCACCGCATGGCGGTTGGCAAACAGGTGCATGGGCAGCAACGGCTCTGGCGTGCGCCGTTCATGCCAGACAAACAGCGCCAGGGCGATCAGCGCCACCACCAGAAAGCCTGCGACCTGTTGGTCATGCCAGCTTTGGCCCTGACCGATAAAGGTGATGCTCAGCAGCAGTGAAGTCAGGCCCAGGATCATCAACATAGTGCCCAGGTAGTCAATCACGGGTTTGCGCTGCGGCACCGGCAGGCCGACCAGGGTACGGTGGGAGATCCACCAGGCCGCCAGCCCCAGCGGCAGGTTGATCAGGAATACCCAGCGCCATGACAGGTACTCGGTCATATAACCGCCCAGCACCGGCCCGGCAACGCTGGCCAGGGCATACATGCTGCTGAAGTACCCCTGGTAGCGGCCGCGTTCACGGGGCGGGACGATATCGCCGATGATCGCCTGGCTGACAGAAATCATCCCGCCGGCGCCAATGCCCTGAATGATCCGCGCCAGCACCAACTGCTCCATGTTCTGTGCCAGCCCGCAAAACAGCGAAGCCAGGGTAAACAGGCCCATGCCGAACAGCATCAGGCGGCGGCGCCCGTACAGGTCACCGAGCTTGCCGTAGATCGGCACCGCCACGGTCATGGCCACCATATAGCCGGAAATCACCCACGCCAGCTGGCTGACATCCTTGAACTGGGCGGAAATGGCGGGCATGGAGACGGCGACGATGGTCTGATCCAGCGCCCCCAGAAAAATCGCCAGCATCAGGGCAATCAAAATGCTGCGAATGGCCGGTTTGGCCTGGGGAGGCTGGTTCAGACTGGTCACGTGAACACCTGTAGGCGAAGCTTGTATCGGATGGCCCTCAGTGTACTCGATAGGATCCTATTCGATAGCTTCGTAAGGGAGCCCGACGTAATTTTCTGCAATGGTGGTGCGGCCTGCCTCGGAGTCGACGAAATACGCCAGCTCGCTGTCAGTAATGCGCTGGCTGAAGCCGTCGCTGTCCGGAAAACGGTGCAACATCGAGGTCATCCACCACGAGAAGCGCTCGGCCTTCCAGATACGCCGCAGGCACACCTCGGAATAGCGCTCCAGCAAGTCGGTGCGGCCCTCGGTGTAGACCTTGCACAACATAGTGAACAGGGTGCTGACATCGCTGGCCGCCAGGTTCAAACCCTTGGCCCCGGTCGGCGGCACGATATGAGCGGCATCCCCCAGCAGAAACAGGCGCCCGTACTGCATCGGCTCAACGACAAAACTGCGTAGCGGCGCGATACTTTTCTCGAGGGAAGGCCCGGTCACCAGGCGTTCGGCCAGAGCCGTGGGCAGGCGGGTTTTCAGCTCGTCCCAGAAGCGCTGGTCGGACCAGTCCTCGACCTTCTCCCCAGCAGGAACCTGCAGGTAATAACGGCTACGGCTGGCCGAGCGCTGACTGCACAGGGCAAAACCGCGCTCGTGGCGGGCATACACCAGTTCGTCATTGACCGGTGGAGTGTCGGCCAATACACCGAGCCAGCCGAAGGGATACACCCGTTCGAAAATTTTCAGTACATCACTCGGAATCGACTGGCGCGCCACCCCGTGAAAACCATCGCAGCCCGCAATGTAATCGCAGTCCAGGCGCCAGCTTTCGCCCTCTTTATCGAAGGTGACATAAGGTGTATCGGTTTTCATATCGTGGGGCTGGACGTTGCTGGCGCTGTAAAGGGTTTGTGCGCCGACGGCCTCGCGAGCGTCCATCAGGTCGCGGGTGACTTCGGTCTGGCCATAGACCATCACGGTCTTGCCGCCGGTCAGGCCCTTGAGGTCGATATGCACCTGGCGATCATCCAGCGCCAGCTCAAAGCCCGCATGCACCAACCCTTCGGCGTCCATGCGCTGGCTGACACCGGCCTGGCGCAACAGGTCGACCATGCCTTGCTCCAGCACCCCGGCGCGAATCCGCCCGAGGACATATTCGCCGGTCTGGCGCTCGATGATGACGTTATCAATCCCGGCGTTGTGCAGCAGTTGGCCAAGCAGCAGCCCTGAAGGACCGGCACCGATAATAGCGACTTGAGTTCTCATTATTGTTGTCTCTCGCAGACTCGACCCCAAGGGGTGAGTAGATTCTTATAGGTTAGTGCCTGTATTTTTCGCTTGCGAGAGCAGCAATTGAAGGTGATAACCCTGGGATTACCGGTACTTTTCGCCAATCAGTGCGATTATCGGCCGACGATACGACAACAGGTACGACGCCAATGATGCCTTCAGTCCCGGTGTTCAAGCTTTATGGCGAGCAGCAAGACCGGCTTGGCCCCGATCTGCTGCACTGCGAAACCATATCGCTGCGCAGCCGCGTCCACGATTGGGAGATCCGCCCGCACAGGCACGCCGACCTGTGCCAGTTGCTCTATGTCCACCAGGGTCGGGCGCAGGTTGAGGTCGAGGGGCAGCGCCATATCCTGGAGCAATCGGCGGTTCAGGTTATCCCGCCTTTGTGCGTGCACGGGTTTGAGTTTTCGCCCAACGTAGAAGGCTTTGTCCTGACCCTGGCCGCGCCGTTGGTGGCGCAGTTGCAAGCCCAGCTGGGCGACAACATCAGTCTGTTGCAGCGGGTCGCCAGTTACCCCGCAGGCAAGGACGGTGATTACCTCAACAACCTGTTCAGTGAGCTGCAAAGCGAATACGACAGCGTACGCCCTGCCCGCGAAATGCTGCTGCAGTCGCTGGTCAGCGTGCTGTTGGTGTGGGTGGCACGCCAGGTGCTCCAGCGGCGTGAGGCGCGACAGTTGCTACCACGGGGGCACGAGTATCTGGGCCTGTTCAATCAACGGGTCGAGGCGCAGTTTCGCCAGCAGCCCAGTGTTGAGCAGTTGGCACATCAGGTGGGCATTTCAGTGGCGCACTTGAACAGCATCTGCCGCGAGCTGGCGGGACAGTCGGCGTTGCAGATCATTCACCAGCGGTTGTTATTGGAGGCCAAGCGTCATTTGATTTATACACCGATGACCATCAGCGAAGTGGCTGATAGCCTGGGTTTTGCAGATCCGGCGTACTTTGCGCGGTTTTTCCGACGCCTGAGTGGGACATCACCCAGTACTTTTCGAACCGGGCGGACTGACATAATCAGCCCGCCCTGACACTCCGGGGCATCCTACCTCAGAGCGCTGAACATGGCATTGCAGTGCGCGCCATTGCAACTGGCGATCAATCCGGCTGCCTGGCGGGTTTGCTCGGCGCGGTAGCAAGCGCTAGCAAACAGGACAGCGGCAGCGAAAACGATAAAAACAGTCATACATGTTGTTTTTGTTTTGGTAGTCATGGCATTGGCTCCCTTGACGTCACAGCTTTGAGGCTAGTTCAGACACAGGTTCTTGCCATGCCAGTTGTACGAGTGGTCGTGCCCGATTTCATCCTTCAAATGGACTAGACATATAATTCCTGTAGCCGCTGCAGCGAGGGAAAACTGCACTTGTGGGAGCGAGCAGGCTCGTTCCCACAATAGGGCTTGATCTGCAACAGCGTATCTATAGATATTTATCCCACACCGGTTCGTCGGTAAAGCGCTCGGCGAGGAAGTCGAGCATGCTGCGCAGCGTGGCCGGCATATGTTTACGTGAGGCGTACACCGCGTAGATGTTCATCAGGCGCGGTTCTGCTTCGGGCAACAGGCGCACCAGCTCACCGCGCTGTACAAACACCCTGGCCTGATAGCTGGGCAGCAGCGAAATTCCCGCGCCAGCCAGTGTGGCACTCAACAGGGTGCTGGCTTCATTGGCGCTGATATTGCCCTGCACCGGTACCGACACCTCCTCTCCCCCGCAGGTGAAATGCCACATGCTCTTGCCGTAGTAGGAGTGGGTCAGGCAGTTGTGCCCACTAAGGTCATCGACCTGCTGCGGCGCCGAGTGTTGGCGTAAATAGGCCGGGGATGCGCACAGCACCGAGCGACAAACGGTCAGCTTGCGGGCAATCAGGCTCGGATCCAGGTCATTGCTGGTACGAATTGCCAGGTCGATGCGTTCATCCACCAGGTTCACGGTACGATCGAGCATCTGCAGGTCGATGCTGACCTGGGGGTAAAGCCGTACGTAGTCGGTGACTGCCGCCGCCAATTGCGCCTGGGCGAACGAGGTGCTGACGCTGATGCGCAACAGCCCCCGCGGCGCATCACTGGGCACCTCCACCGCGGCCTGCATGTCGTCGGCCAGTTCCAGCAACTGCCGGCAGCGCGGCAGGGTTTCATTGCCCGCTGCCGTCAGACTCAGCTTGCGCGTGGTGCGGTGCATCAGGCGTGCGCCCACCCACTCTTCAAGTTCGGCCAGGTAACGCGACACCACGGGGCGCGACAGATCCAGGTGGTCGGCTGCCGCAGACTGGCTACCGAGGTCGACGACGGTGACAAACACCCGCATTGCAATAAGACGATCCATGATCTGCCCGATATCTGAAACAAACAATGTTCAAGCATCGCATTTTTAGTTCGCGATCGGGCAACTAAGCTCTGTCCATCGCCAACCCTGGCCACTGATTCAGGAATCACCCATGAGCGGATTTTCCACCCTTCGCCGTTTTGCCCTCAGCGCTGCAATGCTGGGTTTTGCAGCCCATGCGGCGGCGGCCCCGGCGCCTTTGACCCTTGACGTGTACAACCCCGGTGCAGCGGCGATTTTCCCGGTTTCTTCGGTGCTGATCAGTGGTGACAAGGACGCCATCCTGGTCGATGCCCAGTTTGGCAAGGCCCAGGCCCGCCAGGTGGTCGACAAGATTCGCGCCAGCGGCAAACACCTGACCACCATCTATATCAGCCACGGCGACCCGGACTACTACTTCGGCCTGGAGACCCTGACCCAGGCGTTCCCTGACGCCAAGGTGGTGGCCCCGGGGCCGGTGGTTGAGCATATCAACCAGACCAAAGACGCCAAGCTGGCGTTCTGGGGCCCGCAGATGGGGGCCGACATGCCGCAACAGTTGATCGTGCCGCAGGTGCTCAAGGGCAACACCCTGGACCTTGAAGGGCGTGAACTGGATATCGTCGGCCTGAGCGGACGTCAACCGGACCGCACCTTTGTGTGGATCCCTTCCATCAAGGCGGTGGTGGGCGGGGTGGTAGTCGCCGACAACCTGCACGTATGGATGGCCGACACCCAGACACCGCAATCGCACAAGCAATGGCTGGCCACCCTTAAACGTATCGACAGCCTGCAACCGAAAATCGTGGTACCGGGCCATTACCTGGGTGACAGCGACCGCTCGTTGAAAGCGGTGTACTTCACCCGCGACTACATCAAGGCGTTTGACGAAGAGGCGCTCAAGGCCCGCAACTCGGGCGAATTGATAGCGGCCATGAAAAAACGCTACCCGGACCTGGGCGAAGAATCTTCGCTGGAACTGAGTGCCAAGGTGGCCAAAGGCGAAATGAAGTGGTGAACGCTACTACCTACTCACTGGAGAATATCATGAGCAAAATCGCAATCATCGGGGCTACCGGTCGTGCCGGCAGCCAACTGCTGGAAGAAGCCCTGCGTCGTGGTCACAGCGTCACGGCCATTGCCCGCAATGCCTCGAAAAAACTGGGTGAGCGTACGGGAGTGGTGGTCAAGGATGTCGATGTCAACAACGCCCAGGCCTTGCAGGACGCCGTTGCTGGCCATGATGTGGTGCTCAGCGCCGCGCATTTCTCGACCCTGCCGGCCTCGGCCATTATCGAGCCGGTAAAAAAAGCCGGGGTCAAACGCCTGCTGTTTGTGGGCGGTGCAGGCTCACTGTTGCTGCCGGGTGACACCAAAGTCATCGACAGCCCGGGCTTCCCCGACGAATACCGGCCTGAAGCCACGGCAGGCGGCGTCTACCTTGACACCTTGCGCGGCGAAAAAGACCTGGACTGGAGCTTCCTGTCACCCTCGGCCGAATTTGTCGAAGGCGAACGCACGGGCAAGTTCCGTCTGGGCAGCGACCGCCTGCTGATCAACAGCGAAGGCAAAAGCTGGATCAGCTTCGCCGACTTTGCCATCGCCATGCTCGATGAGGTCGAACAGCCCAAGCATTCCCGCCAGCGCTTTACGGTGGGGTATTAAGTTTCAGGGTACGGGGCGATTGCGCCATTTCGCGCTTCGCCCCTTGCCGGTGGACTCAATCAAACCTTCGGATTTCAAAGCGCGTAACACCAGGCGCACCGTGTCTCGGCTCGTACCGGGGCATGCCTGCTCAATCTCGCTGATTGAAAAGGGCAGTGAACGGTTCAGTACGGCTATGCGAACGCGGCTGCTCTTGTTACCGTACTTTTTCTCAATGGTTCCAACCCGCGCTTCAAACTCTTTATAGGCTTTGATCAGCGCGCCCCAAAAGTAATTGAGCCAAGGCCCTGCATCGTGAGTGCCTGAATGCCAATTAACAGAGCTGGCCTCCAGGGTTTCGTAATAGCTCTCCTTGCTGTCTTCAAAAATCCGCTCAAGGCTGATGAAACGGCCTACGACGTAATCAAACTGATAGAGCAGCAAGAGAGTCAGCAGGCGTGCAACGCGACCGTTGCCGTCTGCAAAGGGGTGGATACACAAAAAGTCCAAAACACACAACGGAACCAAAACCAGTGGATCGGCAAGTTTTTGCTGATTTGCGCTGTAATAGCGGCTTAGCAGATCACTCATGGCCATCGGCGTCAGATGAGCGGGAGTGGGTGTGAATCTCACCCTGAGACTACCATCAGGATGACGCTCGATGATGTCGTTGTTGGTTGATTTCCAGCTGCCTCCCTCTTGTGGCAAGTATCGATAAAGAATCGTATGTAACTGGCGTACCGTGCCTTCCGAGAAAGGCATGGCATCGCAGGCTTCGTGTATCAGCGACAGCGCATCCCGATAGCCGGCAACTTCCTGCTCGGAGCGACTTTTAGGCTGGGCATTTTTGATCATCAAGGATTTCAGGCGGCTGGGCGAAACGATTACGCCCTCCAGACGGCTGGATGATTCTGCGGACTCAATTACTGCCTGCTGCTTGAGATCTGCGAGCGCTTCTGCCGATTGGGCGACAAACAGCTTTTGCTTGCCCCTGTACTCGCCCAGCGCCCTCAGGGTTGAAAGCTGCAGGCCGTCAAAGCGAAGTTGGGTCAGATGTTCGACGGTGAGCGAGTGCATAAACGTCCTTAAATAGGGTAATCCAAAGGATTAAATGGGGCTTTATTGACTGTTTTTACCCCATTTACTCAAGAAATACCCCCTTTAAACTGTTACAGCGATTTTTTCCGCACCAGGAGAAATTGGCTGTATCGATACAGGGTTAATCCGTGCAGCGCGTCTGCTCCACCAGCCAGTCCAGCAACTCGCGCAACGGCGCTGACGCCTCGTGGCGTGGTGAGCACACCAGCAGGTAGGCGGCGCCGGTACGCACTTTGAAATCGAAAGGCATGGCCAGTCGGCCTGCCTTGAGGTCGTCGCCAATCAATGACCAGTCGCCTATCGCAACACCGTTGCCCTGGGCGGCAACGGTCATGGCCAGGTCCAGGGTGTCGAAGTACTGGCTCTTGCGGATCGCCGACACCTCGCCCCCCGCCGCATTCAGCCACTGGGTCCAGTCCTGCTGGTCTCGGCTGGGATGTAGCAGGGTGTGCTGCGTCAGATCGCCCAGCTGGTTGATGGCATCGCGACCCTCCAGCAGCTGCGGGGCACACACCGGGGTCAGTTGTTCGTCAAACAGGTGCCTGCCCTGTCGCTTGGGCCCTGGCTGCGGGCTGTACACCACTGCCGCATCAAACGCCTCACGGCGAAAATCCACCCCGTGCTGCACACTACTGGTCAGTTCCACCGGCACATCCGGGCGCAATGTTTGCCAATGCAGCAATTTGGGTAGCAGCCAGCGCAGCATGCAGGTGGGTGCCTTGATCTGCAGCGGGGTACGGCGAATGCTGGCGTACTCCACGGCCTCGCCAATCAGGTCGAATACCTGTTCGATACGCGGGTACAGCGCCTGGCCCTGCTCGGTCAGGCTCAGGCCACGGGCCTGGCGGTGGAACAGCGGGTAACCCAGATGCTCTTCCAGCCCGGCAATTTGTCGGCTCACCGCCCCTTGGGTGATATGCAACTGTTCGCCGGCACGGGTGAAGTTGCAGCACTGGGCCGTGATCAAAAACGTATGCAGCGCAGGAAGTGGTGGAAGGCGTTTCATCAATGGTCAGCCATGAGTCCAGGACATGGCTAGTATGAGCACGTTTGCGTTGTGCGTACCACAGCCGGCCGTTTCAATGGTCTTTTCCAGAACAAAAAAGGAACAGGACACATGGCGACGTGCGGCGAAGTATTGGTCAAGTTGCTGGAGGCGTACGGAGTCGAACAGGTGTTCGGCATTCCGGGAGTGCATACCGTTGAGCTGTATCGAGGGCTGGCCGGTTCGACGATCAACCACATCACCCCGCGTCATGAGCAGGGTGCTGGCTTTATGGCCGACGGCTATGCCCGCACCAGCGGCAAACCGGGGGTGTGTTTTATCATCACCGGGCCGGGAATGACCAATATCACCACCGCAATGGGCCAGGCCTATGGCGACTCGATCCCGATGCTGGTGATTTCCAGTGTGCAGTCGCGCAGCCAACTGGGCGGCGGGCGCGGCAAGCTGCACGAGCTACCGAACCAGAGCGCGCTGGTGGCCGGGGTGGCGGCGTTTTCCCATACGCTGATGTCGGCGACGGAACTACCAGGCGTACTGGCCCGGGCCTTTGCCCTGTTTCAGGCCGGCCGACCGCGGCCGGTGCATATTGAAATACCTCTGGACGTGCTGGTGGAGAATGCCGACGCCCTGCTCGCCAGCCTGCCGGTGAGCATTGCCCGCCCCGGCGCCGCGCCTGCTGCCATTGAACAGATGGGCCAGCTTCTGGCCCAGGCCAAACACCCGCTGATTCTGGCGGGTGGCGGCGCCATCGATGCAGCGCCAGCCCTGTTGCAACTGGCCGAGCGACTGGGCGCGCCGGTGGCCCTGACCATCAACGCCAAGGGCATGCTGCCCTCCTCTCACCCGCTGTTGATCGGCTCGACCCAAACCCTGGTCGCCACCCGCGCGCTGGTGGCCGAAGCGGATGTGGTGCTGGCTATCGGCACCGAGTTGGCCGAGACCGATTACGATGTGACTTTTGCTGGCGGCTTCGAGATCCCGGGCGCGTTGCTGCGTATTGATATCGACCCGGACCAGACCGTACGCAATTACCCGCCGACCCTGGCGCTGGTGGCCGATGCCAACCTGGCGAGCGAGGCATTAGTGGCAAGTCTGGCGCAGTTGCCAGCACGGGATCCGCAGTGGGGTGCTGTGCGGGTCAGCCGTCTGCAGACGCAGTTGGCCACCGAATGGGATGCCCCGACCCGCGCCCAGACGCGTTTTTTGCAGGCGGTTTTCGATGTTCTACCGGATGCCGTGTGCGTCGGCGATTCGACTCAGCCGGTGTACACCGGCAACCTGACGTTTAACCCCGAGCAGCCACGGCGCTGGTTTAACTCATCGACCGGCTACGGCACCCTCGGCTACGCCCTGCCCGCGGCAGTGGGGGCCTGGCTGGGGCGGCGGGCCAATGGCAAAACGGGTGGCCCGGTGCTGTGCCTTATTGGTGATGGCGGACTGCAATTTACCCTCGCCGAACTGGCCAGCGCAGTGGAAGCGCAAACCCCGATCATCGTGCTGCTGTGGAATAACCAGGGCTATGGTGAGATCAAAAAATACATGCTCAATCGCGCCATCGAACCCGTGGGGGTCGATATCTACACCCCGGACTTTATCGCTGTGGCCAAGGCGCTGGGCTGCGCCGCGCAGGTGGTCGAGGGCGAGGCGCAATTGCGCGCCGCCCTGGCCAGTGCCGCCGACCGCCAGGGGCCAAGCGTGATTGAAATCGACGAGGCGCGCTGGCAAGAATTGCTGACGCTATAGGCTCATGCGCAGGCGCGCCAGGTCTCGAACCGGGGGCGCGCCAAACTGGCGGCTGTACTCGCGGCTGAACTGCGACGGGCTTTCGTAACCCACACGGTAACCCGCCGCCGAGGCATCGAGCCCCTCGCTGAGCATCAGTCGCCGGGCTTCGTTGAGACGCAACTGCTTTTGGTACTGCAACGGACTCATGGCGGTCATGGCCTTGAACCTGTGGTGCAAGGTCGACACGCTGAGATTGGCTTCGCGCGCCAGGCTGTCGATACGAAGCGGCTGCTCAAAGTTGCCGTTAAGCCAGGAAATAGCTCGGCTGACGCGATGGTTCTGGCTGTTCTGGCTGGCGATTTCATACAAGCGATAGCCCTGGGGGCTGCGCAACAACCGATACAGAATCTCACGGCGAATCAATGGCGCCAGCATGGCAATGTCTTTGGGTGTGTCGAGCAGACGTGTCAGACGCAAGACTGCGTCGAGCATCGGCTGGTCTATAGGCTCAACATACAGCCCGCGCCCGGTGGGTCGCGACGGCACGCCCAGGGGGCCGGCATCGCTGATCAACGTGGTGATTTCCACCGGATCGATATCCAGGCGCAAGGCCAGTACCGGGTGTTCGGGGGAGATTTCCAGCACCCGGCCACTGATCGGCATCGACACGGACACCACCAGATAATTGAGCGGGTCGTAGGCAAAGTACTCGTCCGCCAGACGCACCTCCTTGCGCCCCTGGGCCATGATGCACAGCGCGGGTTTTGGCAGGCTGGGAGCGAAATCGCTGGGATGACTGTGGCGCGACACAAACAGCGCGTCGACACCGGTGGTGAACGAACCGTCTTGCGGGGCATGGCGAAAAATCAGGTCAGCCAGTTCCACGCGCTGTTTTTCAAGCGCGGGCTCGAGCGCGGGTCGCGGCGGTTCCAGCAGTGACATGGGTTGCATCCTCATCAAAGCAACAGGGCAGGCACAGCTTAAGTTTGTGCAAGGCCAAGGGGTAGCTGATTTCTGTCGTTGTCTTGCCTGATCCTGTCATTGCCTGAAGGAACAGGCCTGCCCAAGCCGTTACAGACGCTTGACCTTGCTCGAAACCCTGATGAACTGGCCCTTTGCCCGATGATGCCATGAGGCAGCGGTTCGGTGCGCTTTTGCAGAATCGTGCAAGCCTGGGGCAGGAATCGACTAACGGCGTACAGGGGCCGGCCCCTAAGCTTTGAACCTCCCCCCAACACCACTTTGCTTTGTGGAGGCCTGCATGCCCCAGCTTAATGCCGTCAGTCATTTGACACTGGTTCGCGCCCGCGCAGGGTGTTCGGCCCGGGTCGAGGCTTGCCTGAGCCAGTTGATCGAACCGACGCTCCAGACCCCCGGCTGCCTGCACTTTGCCTTGCAGCATTGTGATAACGACCCGCAGCTGTGGCAGGTGGCGGGCTACTGGCAGGATGAACCCTCGATGCTCGCGTATTTCAATTCATCGCTTATGGAAATATACGGCGCGCTGGTGCACCAGCAAGTGGTGGACAGTCTCGATTTTCAGACCTTCAGCGATGTGGGCGGGCTGAACAGGTAGAATGCCGGTTTTTCCATAGGCCGGGAGTTGAAGCATGGCGCGTAAAGAATTTGCACAGTTTGAAGCGGTATCAGCTGTAGTTCCGGTTGAGCCCGGCGTTTATCACGCAGCGATTGCGGTCAAAGCCTTGTACGAAGGTGGAGCGCCGCGCTTTCACAAAATTCTCACCGAGCACACCTTCAAGACTGCGACCGCCGCCGATGCCGCCGCGGCCGAGCAACTTGAAGCCCTGCAAGGCGTCACTGATGACGCCGAACTGGTTTGGTAATCAGCGTGGGCGATGCATTTTGAACAGTGCTTCAGGGCCCAGCTGGAAGTAGTCCGCCGGGCCGCCACCACGCAGGATCGGTTCGGCGGCCGCGGTATCGTAAATCCCGTCCTTGAGCAGGTGCCTGGCAATATGCACCGCCACCACCTCCCCCAGAATCAGCCAGCTCGGCACCAGTTCCTTGTCTGCCCGTTGCAACTGAATGATCTGGGTGACCTTGCATTCGAACGACACCGGCGTCTCGGCCACCCGTGGCACGCTGATCACCCGTGACGGTACGGTGCTCAGCCCGGCCAGCTCGAACTCATTGACCTCGGGCCCAACCATGGCACAGCTCTGGTTCATGGCTTCGGCCAGCGGCCGGGTGGCGAGGTTCCAGACAAACTCGCCGGTTTGTTCAATGTTATTGAGACTGTCTTTGCGGCCCACACTGCAAAACCCGATGATCGGCGGGATGTAGTTGAACGCGTTGAAAAAACTGTAAGGCGCAAGGTTCAGACGGCCCTGGACATCCTGTGACGAAATCCAGCCGATAGGTCGCGGGCCGACTATGGCATTGAACGGATCATGGGGCAGGCCGTGGCCCTGGGAAGGTTCATAGAAATGGATATCGTCATGCATGGGAAGTGTCCGCAAACGGCTGAGATAGAGGGCCTATAGTGCAAGGCATTTGCCGGGATTACAAAAGCTTGCGAGGTTTTGTAGCAACTGCCGTAGGAACGAGGCTGCTAAGGATTGGATCTCCACTGTCTTACCCCCAAAAACGACTAAGCCCGGCCAAGGCCGGGCTGGAGTGCCTGATTCAGGTGTTAGCTGAAGTGGGCGCCGTGAGTGCGATCGTAGCCATCAGCAGCGAAGGTGTCCGATTTGGTACGGCTGAAACCGTCTTCTGCAAAGGTGGCCGAGCCGGTTTTGTCGTAGCCGTCCTCTGCAAACGTAGCCGAACCTGTGCGGTCATAACCGTCAGCAGCAACTGCAGCAGAACCTGTACGGCTGTAGCCATCTTCAGCAAAGCTCGACGAATGGGTTTTATCGAAACCATCGGCGGCAAAAGCGTTGAAGGCCAGGGCAGAAAAAGCAGCAGCGAGGATAAGTTTGGTTTTCATGATAAAGCTCCTTGTTTCGTGTTTGGGGTGTTCAGTGGGTATGGGTTTAAGACTACGCCGATTAATTTGATTAAAAAGCGCAAAAAATAGCGCCAAAGAATCGATTAATTCGATATATAAGTCCGCGCCGAACCAGGCTCTTGACGACGTCCAGCTCCCGGTGGGGCGGCACACATGTTCTGCCGGCCATAGAGGTGTTGCTGAGATTGATAGTGGGCTAACAGAATTAACTGACTATTAATTCAAATAAATCGCACTCACAGACAGGCTTTCATCAGTCCATTACCCATTTTTTGCTGCGCGAGCACCCGTCTTCGCCGGCAAAAAAGCCGGTACCCAAACGGCTTTGTACCCCTCGAGAACTGGAGCCTGGAATGAACGAACTTCCTCAGTTCACCTTGGCGTTTTGGGTGATAAAAGTTTGCGCCACGGCTTGGGAACTGCCTTGGGTGACTACCTGGCGGATGATTCGGAGCTGGATTTCGGCACCATCGGCCCTTGGCGGGTACTGGCGGGGATATTGGTGGCCATGATCGCCGGGAGGCGGATCTGAAAAGCAAACAGGCCGGCCAATTGGCCAGCCTGTCAAATAGCAGTATCGGCTAACCCCTGTGGGAGCGGGTGGGCTGTCAGTCAGTCTCGATGCGCGAGTGCTTGCGGGTGTCTTTCATGGTGGCGTACACCGCCAGCGAGCAGGCAATACAAGCTGTCACGTACCAGTAGTAACCGGTTTCCATACCTGCACTCTTGAACCACAGAGCGATATATTCAGCTGTACCGCCGAAGATCGACACGGTCAGTGCGTAAGGCAAACCAACACCCAGTGCGCGAATTTCCGTGGGAAACAGTTCCGCTTTCACCACGGCGTTGATCGAGGTGTAGCCACTGACAATAATCAGCGCGGCCATGATCAGGAAGAACGCACCCCACCAGGTGGTAATGGTGTGCAGAGTGGTCAGGATCGGTACGGTAAACAGGGTACCCAGTACACCGAAGGCGATCAGGATCGGACGACGGCCGATCTTGTCGGAAAGCGCGCCCACCAGCGGCTGAATGCACATGAACAGAAACAGCGTGGCGGCCGAGATGGTGGTGGAATCCGAGATGCTCATGCCCACCGTGTTCACCAGGTACTTCTGCATATAGGTGGTGTAGGTGTAGAACGCCAGCGTGCCGCCCATGGTCAGGCCAACTACGGTCATCAGCTCTTTGGGGTGGCGCAGCAGGGTGCGCATGGCGCTTTCTTTAGGCTTGACCCTGGTTTTTTTGAACGACTCGGTTTCTTCCATGCCTCGACGCAGATACAGCGCGACCACGGCACACAGGGCGCCGATCACGAACGGTACGCGCCAGCCCCAGCTGTACAGTTGCTCTTCGGTGAGGGTCTGTTGCAGCACGATCAGCACGCCCAAAGCGATAAGCTGCCCCGAGATCAGGGTTACATACTGGAAGCTCGAGAAGAAACCGCGACGTTCCTTGGTCGCCATTTCACTCAGGTAAGTGGCCGAGGTGCCGTATTCGCCACCCACCGACAGGCCCTGCAGCAAGCGGGCGAAGACCAGCAGGATAGGCGCCCACACGCCGATGGTTTCGTAACCCGGCGACAGGGCAATTACCAGCGAACCGAAGCACATCAACAGGACCGAAGCCATCAGCGCGGCCTTGCGGCCTTTGCGATCCGCGTACAGGCCCATTAGCCAGCCGCCGATCGGGCGCATCAAAAAGCCCACGGCGAAGATCGCGGCGGTGTTGAGCAGTTGTGCGGTGGTGTCGCCCTTGGGGAAGAAGGCCTTGGCGAAGTACAGCGAAAACGCGGCGTAAACGTACCAGTCGTACCACTCGACCATATTGCCGACGGAACCGCTGAAAATCGATTTGATACGGCTGGAGGTGGTCTTTTCTTTAGGCGCCGCAGACACGGCCCCGGCAGGCAGGGTGCTGGAGTTATCCATTGAATGGATCCTTCTTTCATTGTTTTTTTATAGCGCGTCAAAACGCGAGCTTGCTGGGCTATAGCAGAACTTGTGCCAACGCTTGAGACCACGGTTTACATGGCTTGCGGGAGATGGGTAGGCGGGAATCCGCTGATTTTCAGCGTTGCAATAAGCGGAAATCCGCCGACAGGCACATGCAGGTATGACTGACGCCACACATCAGCCCCCTCTCCCTGCGGGAGAGGGCCGGGGTGAGGGGCAAACCCTCAGCACAGGCTCAAGGTCGAGCGCTGATCTGCTTCTGCAGGTTCTGCATCTGGCTTTGCAGGGTGTTGATGTTGCGCGTCATCTGGGCACGGAACACATCGAACTCGGCAGCATTGGCACCTTGAGCTGGTGCGGGGCGGTTCTCAAGTTCGCTTTTGAGCACGATCATATCCTGCTCCAGGCGCTCCACCGCCGCGCCCGGGTTGCCCTGTTTCTTCAAGGCCGCCACATCCGTGGCCTGTTGGGCGACACCTGCCTTGAGCGTGGCCAGTTCAGTACCCAGACTCTTGATATCGGCTTCGAGCCTGGCCTGGCTTTCTTTCTGGGCAGTCACTTGCATCAACATCGCGGCATTGATTTGCTCAAAGCGCTGATCCAGATCCCCCTGCTGCCCCGCCACCAGCCCTTGCTGACGCTTGCTCTGCTCAAGCAGCTGTTCTTCTAGCTGCTTGATCTGCAACTTCAAGGCTTCGCTGCCATTGTTGATTGTCGATTCACTGGCAACCACCTTGCCGGATATGGCCTGCAGGCGCCCGGCTGCCTCTTCGCTGATACGGGCAAAGCTCTCCTGGGTGGCCACCAACTGCTGCTCCATCAGCGAAATCTGCTGGAAGCTCCACCAGCCCAGCCCGCCAACGGCCACCAGCAAGGCGCAGATCATGGCCCACAAAGGCCCGGTACTCGGACCCTTGACCTTGATCACCGGGGTATTGCGCGAATACACCGTAGTGCGCTCACGGGCACCAAAGCTGGACGCCGGTTCGTCATGGTCATCGGTATCGGCGCGAAGGGTCGGCACATTGTCAAAGTCGTCGCGGGCATCGTTACGCATCGTAAACCTTTAAAAATGGCGGCAAGCGGTTAGCGGTAAGGGGATTCCTGAGCTTTCCACCAACCACAGAATTCATCAAGCGCGGACCACAGACTCACCTTGGGATCGTAGTCGAGGTAGTGCCGGGCGCGGCTGATGTCGAGGGTAAAGTCTTTATCCATGATCTGCACCCCCAAACGCGAGAGTGACGGCTCGGGCTGCCCCGGCCATAACTTGCAGGCAGCTTCGTTAAGCGCGCCACGGCTGTAGGCCGTGGCGTAACCACGATAACGGGTCACTTGCGGCACGTTCATCTGGCGCATCACATAATTGACTACATCCCAATACGGTATCGGCGTGCCATTACTGATGTTGTAGGCCCTGCCCAACGCCGCTGCACTGCTCAACAGGCTGCTCATCAGCGCTTCGTTGAGGTTTTGCATACTGGTGAAATCGACCTTGTTCAGACCGTTGCCAACAATGGCCAGACGACCTTTGCGCTGCTGTTTGATCAATCGCGGGAAGAGGCTCATGTCCCCTGCCCCCGTCACAAAACGCGGGCGCAGGGCAATCACTTCAAGGCCAAACTCCTGGGCACCGAACACCTTCTGCTCCGCCAGGTTTTTAGTGGCGGCAAAAGGGTGCCTGAAGCGCTTGGGCAACTGTTCTTCGGTCAGGTCGGTGTGGTTGCGACCATCGAAGTACAACGCTGCCGATGACAAATGCACCAGGCGCCGCACCCGCTGTTTCAGACAGGCTTCAACTACGTTTTCAGTCACCAGCACGTTGTCGCGGTGGAAGTCCTGATAGCGCCCCCAGGCACCCACGTGCCCCGCACAATGCACCACCGCATCGACATCCACGCACAAGTCGCGCACCAGCAGGCCATCGGTCAAATCACCCGGGATAAATTCAGCGCCGCGTCGCACCAGATGTTCGACACCTTCGGCCCGACGCCCGCTGACCCGTACGTCAAAGCCCTGCTCCAGGGCAAAACGCGCAAAGCGTCCGCCAATGAAGCCGCTTGCGCCGGTGACCAGAATCTTCATCAATCACTCCAAATGCTGTAATTCGTGCTGCTTGCTCTTTAAACGCCGGTTATCAGGCCAAAGGCACTAGCCGAACGCGATAAATGTTCGGTCAGTTGCCCCAGCAGTTGTCCGCCATTGCGCCAATGATGCCAGTACAATGGCACGTCGATGGGCTTATCTGGCAAAAGCTCCACCAGGCTGCCATTTTCCAATTGTTCGCGCACTTGCAGCTCAGGCACCAGCCCCCACCCAAGACCGGCCTCGGTCAAACGAATGAAGCCTTCTGAGGATGGGCACAAATGGTGCTCGAAGCCGCCGTCCACCCCCAGTGCCGCCAGGTAACGATGTTGCAGAAAATCATCCGGGCCAAACACCAGCGCAGGGGTCTTGGGCAACTGCGCAGCGCTGACGCCATCCGGAAAATGCCGGGCGATAAACGCCGGGCTGGCCAGCGCCCGGTAACGCATGGCGCCCAGCAGCACGCTGCGGGCCCCGGCGACCGGCCGTTCACTGGCACACAGGCAGGCAGCCACTTCGCCGGCGCGCATGCGCTTGAGGCCAACGGTCTGATCCTCAACCACAAGGTCCAGCAACAGGTGCTGCTCGGCGCAAAAATCCCCCACGGCCGGCGCCCACCAGGTGGCCAGGCTGTCGGCATTCAAGGCGATGCGCAGGCGCTCGGGCAAACCTTCATCGTCCAGCGCCGGCACCGCACTTTGCAAGTCACGCTCCAGCAAACGCACTTGCTGTACATGGTTGAGCAGGCGCCGGCCGATTTCGGTCGGGCTTGGCGGCGTCGCGCGTACCAGCACCGGCTGGCCGATACGGGCTTCAAGCAATTTGATGCGCTGGGAGATGGCCGATTGGGACAGCCCAAGCACCTGCGCCGCCCGTTCAAAACCGGCCTGTTCCACAACGGCGGCCAGGGCCGAGAGCAACTTATAGTCGAACATCAGTTTTCCTAATGAGCGATCAGCAATATTGGTTTTTCTTATACATCCAAGGGCAGGAGAATAGCCAGCAGCAACCCCGCCTGCAGTACAACGAGTAATCCTTATGTGGCAAAGCTACCTTAATGGCCTGTTGGTCGCGTTCGGCCTGATTATGGCCATCGGCACCCAGAATGCCTTTGTGCTGGCGCAAAGCCTGCGCCGTGAACACCACCTGCCCGTGGCGGCATTTTGCGTCGTGTGCGATGCCCTGCTGGTGGCGGCCGGGGTGTTTGGCCTGGCGACCCTTCTGGCGCAAAACCCGCTATTACTCAGTGTTGCGCGCTGGGGCGGGGCGGTGTTCTTACTCTGGTACGGCACCCAGGCACTGCGCCGGGCGTTTTCCACATCGAGCCTTGAGCATTCTGCCAGCCAGACTGCTCGCTCGCTCAAGGCAGTGATGCTCAGCGCACTGGCCGTCACCCTGCTCAACCCCCACGTTTACCTTGATACAGTGTTGCTGATCGGTTCACTTGGCGCCCAGCAAAGCGTGCCCGGCGCTTATGTGGTGGGCGCGGCCAGTGCTTCGCTGATGTGGTTTTTCACCCTGGCGCTGGGTGCGGCCTGGCTTGCACCGTGGCTGGCACGGCCAAACACCTGGCGTATCCTGGACTTGCTGGTAGCGGTGATGATGTATGCAGTGGCGCTGCAGTTAATTGTTTCAGGCTGAGCATAACCCTGTTCCCACAGGCAAAAAAAAATAGTCCCACATGTGCTGAAACGTCTATCCCACACAGTTGTCGCGTGGTTATGCCGTCACCCCGGTGCTATGATCCTGACCCTGCGCCGCAAAGAGTAAAAACTCATCGGCGCGTGTTTGGCCGCCCGTGATCGGCCTTGCGCTCATCGCAACTGACCTGATTAGGAGAATCATCATGGCTTTCGAATTGCCGCCGCTGCCGTACGCACACGATGCCCTGCAGCCGCACATCTCCAAAGAAACCCTGGAGTTTCACCACGACAAGCACCACAACACCTACGTCGTGAACCTGAACAACCTGGTGCCAGGCACCGAGTTCGAAGGCAAAACCCTGGAAGAGATCGTCAAAACCTCTTCGGGCGGTATCTTCAACAACGCCGCTCAGGTCTGGAACCACACCTTCTACTGGAACTGCCTGGCGCCAAACGCCGGCGGCCAACCGACTGGCGCGCTGGCTGATGCCATCAACGCTGCCTTCGGTTCGTTCGACAAGTTCAAAGAAGAATTCAGCAAGACTTCCATCGGCACCTTCGGCTCCGGCTGGGGCTGGCTGGTGAAGAAAGCTGACGGTTCCCTGGCCCTGGCCAGCACCATCGGCGCCGGCAACCCGCTGACCAGCGGCGACACCCCGCTGCTGACCTGCGACGTTTGGGAACACGCCTACTACATCGACTACCGCAACGTGCGTCCGAAGTATGTAGAAGCGTTCTGGAACCTCGTTAACTGGAAGTTCGTTGCTGAGCAGTTCGAAGGCAAACCCTTCACTGCCTAAGTCTCGCTCCAGATAAAAAAACCCGGCATTGCCGGGTTTTTTTTGGCTTGCTAAAAAGCCCATCCAATCCGGGCCAGCTAGTATGAAAGCGGCGGGAATTTTTCAGGCTGCGCCTCAAGTTCAAGGTGAAGATACCGACACAGTAGCCGTTACAAGCGCTGCACATTGGTCACTTGCACTCTGGCAAAAAATCGTTCACATACAAGGCCACAGGCATTAATGGCAGGAACAGGGAATAGCGCTTTGAAGCGGCAATTCAAAAACAGCTTGTCACTCAAGTTGCTCCGCATCGTGCTGCTTTCAGCAGTGGTCGTTGGAGGCGTGCTGAGCTGCGCACAGATCGTGTTCGACGCCTACAAAGTCCGACAAGCCGTTACGGCAGATGCCGAACGAATCCTCGACATGTTTCGCGACCCCTCAACCCAGGCGCTTTACAGCCTGGATCGCGATATGGCCATGCAGGTTATCGAAGGTCTGTTCCAGGATCCGGCGGTGCGCAAGGCTGCCATCGGCCATCCCAATGAAGCGCCGCTGGCCGAAAAAAACCGCGAGTTGCAAAGCTCATCGAGCCGCTGGGTGACCGACCTGATACTGGGTCAGGAGCACAGGTTCCGCATTCCGTTAGTTGGCCAAGGCCCATACAGCGAGTACTACGGCGACCTGAGCATCACCCTCGACACCGCAACTTACGGTCAGGGCCTGTTGACCGATTCGGCGGTGATGCTGTTTTCCGGCCTGTTGCGCGCTCTGCTCATGGGGCTGGTGTTGTATCTGGTCTATCACTGGCTGCTGACCAAGCCGCTGTCAAAAATCATCGGGCACCTGACCAGCATCAATCCCGATCGCCCCAGCGAACATGTGATCCCTCTGCTCAAGGGCCACGAGCACAACGAGCTAGGGGTGTGGGTCAATACATCCAACCAGTTGCTGGCCTCGATCGAGCGCAACAACCGTTTGCGTCACGAAGCCGAAAGTTCGTTGCTGCGCATGGCCCAGTACGACTTTTTGACCGGCCTGCCCAACCGCCAGCAATTGCAGGGGCAACTGGGCAAGATCCTCACCGATGCCGGCCGCCTGCAACGGCGTGTCGCCGTGCTGTGCGTGGGTCTGGACGACTTCAAGGGCATCAACGAACAGTTTGGTTATCAAACCGGCGACCAGTTGCTCCAGGCCCTGGCCGACCGTTTGCGCGCCCACAGCGGCAGCCTCGGTGCGCTTGGCCGTCTGGGCGGCGATCAATTTGCCCTGGTGCAGGCCCATATCGAACAGCCCTATGAGGCTGCCGAACTGGCCCAGAGCATTCTCGACGACCTCGAATCGCCGTTCAGCCTTGACCAGCAAAATATCCGCCTGCGCGCCACCATCGGCATCACCCTGTTCCCTGAAGACGGCGATACCACCGAGCAGTTGCTGCAAAAAGCCGAACAGACCATGACCCTGGCCAAAAGCTATTCGCGCAGCCGTTATCAGTTTTATATCGCCAGCGTCGACCGCGAGATGCGACGCATGCGCGAACTGGAAAAAGACCTGCGCGAAGCCCTGCTGTGCAACCAGCTTTACCTGGTCTATCAACCGCAGATCCGCTACAGCGATCACCGCGTGGTCGGCGTAGAAGCCCTGCTGCGCTGGCAGCATCCGGAGCACGGCATGGTGCCGCCCGACCTGTTTATTCCGCTGGCCGAGAAAAACGGCAGCATCATTGCCATTGGCGAATGGGCGCTGGACCAGGCCTGCGGCCAGCTGCGCGAATGGCACGACCTGGGTTTCAGTGAATTGCGCATGGCCGTCAACCTGTCCACCGTGCAGTTGCACCACATAGACCTGCCCCGGGTGGTCAACAACCTGCTGCAACGCCACCGCCTGGCCCCGCGCAGCCTTGAGCTGGAAGTGACTGAAACCAGCCTGATGAAAGACATCAGCACCGCTGCCCAGCACCTGCTGAGCCTGCGACGCTCCGGTGCATTGATTGCGATTGATGATTTCGGTACCGGTTATTCATCCCTGAGTTACCTCAAAAGCCTGCCGCTGGACAAAATCAAGATTGATAAAAGCTTTGTGCAGGACCTCATCGATGACGGTGACGATGCCACCATCGTGCGCGCCATCATCCAGCTCGGTAAAAGCCTTGGCATGCAGGTCATCGCCGAAGGTGTCGAAACGGTCGAACAGGAAGCCTATGTGATCGCCGAGGGCTGCCATGAAGGCCAGGGCTACCTGTACAGCAAACCCCTTGGGGCACGGGAGCTGGTGGCTTATCTCAAGCAGGCCCGACGTAACAAGGCCGTCATTATGTAAGTCCTTATTTCGAGATTCACGAAAGACCCGGGGCAGAGCTGAAGTAAATAAGAAATATTTCCAACAGTAGCCCTTTACAGAAAATGCATATCTTTCGCATCATGTGGCAGTTTCGCGTGCAGCCGCACGCTTGTCCCACCTCTCGAAGCAGGATTTTCGCCATGATTCGTATGCCTCTGGCTACCGCCAGTCTGCTGGCCATTGCTATCTCACTCGCCGGCTGTGGCGACAAGGACAAGGAAAAAACCGCAGCAACCCCTACGCCAGCAGCCGCCACCAGTACCGCGACGCCTGCCACTGACATCACGGCGGCAAAAGTCGACGAAGCTGCCGCCAAGGCCGTCGTTGCCCATTACGCCGACATGGTTCACGCCGTGTACAGCGATGCCGAAAGCACTGCCAAGAAACTGCAAACCGCCATCGATGCATTCCTGGCCAAGCCCAACGACGAGACCCTCAAAGCTGCCCGTGCCGCCTGGGTTGAAGCTCGCGTGCCTTACCTGCAGAGCGAAGTGTTCCGCTTCGGTAACACCATCATCGATGACTGGGAAGGCCAGGTGAATGCCTGGCCCCTGGACGAAGGCCTGATCGACTACGTTGACGCCAACTACGCCGGCGCACTGGGCAACCCGGGTGCCAACGCCAACATCATCGCCAACCCCCAGATCCAGATTGGTGAAGACAAGGTCGACGTAACCGAAATCACCCCGGAAACCCTGGCCAGCCTCAACGAACTGGGCGGCTCCGAAGCCAACGTAGCCACCGGCTACCACGCCATCGAATTCCTGCTGTGGGGCCAGGACCTCAACGGTACGGGCCCGGGTGCAGGCAACCGTCCTGCTTCGGACTACCTGGAAGGCGAAGGCGCCACCGGTGGTCATAACGATCGTCGTCGCGCCTATCTGAAAGCCGTGACCCAACTGCTGGTCAACGACCTCAACGAAATGGTCGGCAACTGGGCACCAAACGTGGCTGACAACTACCGCGCTACGCTGGAAGCCGAGCCGGTACAAAACGGCCTGCGCAAAATGCTGTTCGGCATGGGCAGCCTGTCGCTGGGCGAACTGGCCGGCGAGCGGATGAAAGTGTCCCTGGAAGCCAACTCCCCTGAAGACGAGCAGGACTGCTTCAGCGACAACACCCACAACTCGCACTTCTACGATGCCAAGGGCATTCGCAACGTGTATCTGGGTGAGTACGTGCGTGCTGACGGCACAAAAATGACCGGCCCAAGCCTGTCGTCGCTGGTGGTGGTCATTGACCCGGCTACCGACGCCACGCTCAAATCCGATCTGGCCGACACCGAAGCCAAGATCCAGGTCATGGTTGACCGCGCCAACAAGGGCGAGCACTACGACCAGTTGATCGCAGCTGACAACGCTGCGGGCAACCAGGTTGTGCGTGATGCCATCGCTGCCCTGGTCAAGCAGACCGGTGCCATCGAGCAAGCCGCTGGCAAGCTGGGCATCAGCGACCTGAACCCGGACAACGCCGATCACGATTTCTGATCTGCAACGTTTGAGTGAATGAACAATAAGGCGACCTTCGGGTCGCCTTTTTTGTAGGCCGCTTCGGCGCGAGCAAGAGAACTTCAATATCGAGCCTGCTCGCTACGACAAGGTTTTGCCTTTGCCTTTGCTTTTGCTGTGGCCACTCGATTAGCCAAGCGACGTGAATGCCCCTCACAGAAGGCCGAACGCAGGTGCTGTTATGGGGGTGGCGCGGCAGGACGCCGCGCCAACCGCGATGGGCCATGGATGGCCCGTCGCGGCGTGCCCCCATAACAGTGCCGGAGTGAGGGCGGAACCCGTAGAGAGCCGTGGCACATCGAATGGATATGTACTTGGTGGCTCTAACTTGAACTTTGAGTACATATCCGGCATTCATGTCTAACTGGGATATTGGTTTCGCTCTTACAGCGAGTCACTTTTTCCAGACGCCGAAAAAGTAACCAAAAAGGCTTGCCCCTGGCGTACGGCCTTCGCTGCGCTCAGGTTCCCTCGCTCCGGTCCCGCTCCGTGGGCACGCCGCCACGGGCCATCCATGGCCCATCGCGGCTCTCCCGGCATCCATGCCGGTCGACCCACTGCGCAGAACCTCCACTCGGCCTGCCGATGGGGCCAGCAGATCAAAATCAAAAGCCAGATCAAAAGCGGCCGAGGCGATCGAGCGGCCGGTTTGGATGAGGGATTTGCGAACAACAGGCGGGCTTGATCGGCAACAGAGTTTCTACAGGGTCATTTGTCTGCCCCAAGTCACAGCAAACGCTAATCCCTCTTATTTCAATTCCCCTTCCCTGCTAAACTTTGCGCCCTCGATTTTGCTCGCTGATCTGGACGTTTGATGCCTTCGTTGCCTCTTCGCCTGTCTCTGCTGCTCATGGCCCTGTGCCTTGGCGGTTGTGATAATGCCCCGCGCTTTACCAAACCCGAGCCCGGCGAAGCCCGCTCAGGCGGGGCTACTACGGTGCGCAAAACCGATCAGAACTCGTTTTCCATGCCCTCGGCCAACTTGTCGCCCACCCGGCGCCTGGATTTCAGCGTCGGCAACAGCTTCTTTCGCAGCCCCTGGGTCATAGCCCCGTCCACCACCACCGCCCGTGATGGCCTGGGCCCGTTGTTCAACACCAACGGCTGCCAGAACTGCCACATCAAGGATGGTCGCGGCCACCCTCCCGCTCCGGGCGCCAAGAACTCGGTGTCGATGCTGGTACGCCTGTCGATCCCCAACGACCCTGCTTACGCCACGCTGATCGAGCAGGCAGGCATCGTGCCCGAGCCGGTCTATGGTGGCCAGTTGCAGGATATGGCCGTGCCCGGTGTAGCTCCCGAAGGCAAGGTTCGGGTCGATTACGAGCCGGTCAGCGTGCGTTTCAAGGACGGCACTGAAGTCGAACTGCGCAAGCCCACCCTGCAGATTACCCAGCTGGGTTATGGCCCGATGCATCCCGACACCCGCATGTCGGCCCGCATTGCACCCCCGATGATCGGCCTGGGGCTGCTCGAGGCCATTCCCAACGAAGCCATTCTGGCCAATGCCGACAAACGTGAGGGTATTGCCGGGCGCCCGAACTGGGTGTGGGATGACGCGCAACAAAAGACAGTGTTGGGCCGTTTTGGCTGGAAAGCCGGGCAACCGAATCTCAATCAACAAAATGTTCACGCTTTTTCTGGTGATATGGGGCTCACGACCTCCCTGAGACCCTTCGATGACTGCACCAAGGCCCAAACTGCCTGCCTCGAGGCGCCCAACGGCAATGGCCCCGATGGCGAACCCGAGGTCAGCGACAACATTCTGCGCCTGGTGGAGTTCTACACTCGCAACCTGGCCGTACCCGCCCGCCGTGATGTCGGCGCACCCCAGGTGCTGGCCGGGAAAAACCTGTTCTACCAGGCCGGCTGCAACTCATGTCATACGCCAACGTTCACCACATCGGCCAACGCCGCCGAGCCCGAGCTGGCCAATCAGGTCATCCACCCCTACAGCGACTTGCTGCTGCACGACATGGGCCCGGGCCTTGCCGATAACCGCAGCGAATTCGCCGCCAGCGGCCAGGACTGGCGTACGCCGCCGTTGTGGGGAATCGGCTTGACCCAGGCGGTAAGTGGCCACACCCAGTTTTTGCACGATGGTCGTGCCCGCAACCTGCTGGAAGCCGTGCTCTGGCATGGCGGCGAGGCCGAACCGGCCAGGCAGCAGGTGTTACGCTTTAATGCCGAGCAACGCGCCGCGTTGCTGGCGTTCCTGAACTCTCTTTAACGCTTTACAAGATCGGGGACCCCGACATGTTTCGACCCAAGCTGTTGTTCACCAGCCTTGCCGCCATCGCCCTGGCGGCCTGCTCGCCACAAGACCCGCAGGCCGTCACCTCGGCAGCCATCGCCAAACAAGTGATCCTGCCTACCTACAGCCGCTGGGTTGAAGCTGACCGCCAGTTGGCCGTCAGCGCCCTGGCCTACTGCCAGGGCAAGGAAACCCTGGAAACGGCCCGCGCCGACTTCCTGCATGCGCAAAAAGCCTGGGCCGAGCTGCAACCTTTGCTGATCGGGCCTCTGGCCGAGGGTAATCGTTCGTGGCAGGTACAGTTCTGGCCGGACAAAAAGAACCTGGTCGGCCGTCAGGTCGAACAACTGGTGATCGCTCAGCCGCAGATCGATGCCGCGGCCCTGGCCAAGTCCAGCGTTGTGGTGCAAGGCCTGTCTGCCTACGAATACATTCTGTTCGACAGCAATATCAACCTGGCCGACGATGCGCAAAAAGCCCGTTACTGCCCGCTGCTGACTGCCATCGGCGAACGTCAGAAGCAACTGGCCGAAGAGATTCTGGCCAGCTGGAACAGCACGGACGGCATGCTCGCGCAAATGAGCAAGTTCCCCAACCAGCGCTACGCCGACTCCCACGAAGCCATCGCTGACGTGCTGCGCGTGCAGGTCACCGCACTCGATACCCTGAAGAAAAAACTCGGCACGCCAATGGGCCGCCAGAGCAAAGGCATCCCGCAACCGTTCCAGGCTGATGCATGGCGCAGCGAGTCGTCACTCAAAAGCCTGGCCGCCAGCCTGGCCGCAGCCCAGACCGTTTGGGCCGGTGTCGACAACAAGGGCCTGCGCAGCCTGCTACCCGCTGAACAAAAGCCGTTGGCTGACAAGATCGACGCGGCCTACGCCACCTCGCTCAAGCTGTTCAATGACAACCAGCGCACCCTCAACGAGTTGCTGGCTGACGATGCCGGGCGCGCCCAGCTCAACGCCATCTACGACAGCCTCAACGTGGTTCACCGCCTGCACGAAGGCGAACTGGCCAAGGCCCTGGGCATCCAGCTGGGCTTTAACGCCAACGACGGCGATTGATAAAGGAAGGTTCGATGATGCGCAGGCAAGCACTCAAGCTTGGTGGCTTATTGCTCAGTACAATCACGCTGGGCGGTTGGTCACTGTTTAAACAGAAAGGCCAAAGCCCGTTGCTGCTGAGTGCCCGCGACGATGCAGACGGCAATCACCTGGCTGTTGGTTATCGTCTGGATGGCACTCAGGTGTTCAGCACCCGGGTCGGCCAGCGCTGCCATGACATCATTAACCATCCGACACTGCCCATTGCCCTGTTCGTGGCGCGGCGCCCCGGTACCGAAAGCTACCTGATCAGCCTGACAGACGGGGAGTTGCTGCAAACCCTGACGTCCCGGCCCAACAGGCATTTTTATGGGCACGCGGTCATCCATAAAGACGGCGAGTGGCTGTACACCACTGAAAACGACACCACTGATCCGGGCCGTGGCTTGCTTGGGGTTTATCGCTTTGAAGGCGAGCGCCTGATCCACAGCGGTGAAATTCCCACCCACGGCGTCGGCCCGCATCAGGTGTCGTGGATGCCTGACGGTGAAACACTGGTGGTGGCCAACGGCGGTATTCGTACCGAAGCCGAAAGCCGGGTCGAAATGAACCTGAACGCGATGGAACCCAGCCTGGTGCTGATGCACCGTGATGGCAGCCTGATCAGCCAGGAAACCCTGAGCCAGCAGATGAACAGTGTGCGCCATTTGGGCATTGCCAGTGACGGCACCATCGTCGCTTGCCAGCAATTTATGGGGGATGCCCATGAGTTGTCGGAACTGTTGGCCATCAAGCGTCCCGGCCAGCCATTTGAACCCTTCCCGGTGGCCGAGCAGCAACTGCGCGCCATGGGCCATTACACCGCAAGTGTCGCGGTTCACAGTGAGTTGCGTCTGGTTGCGCTGACGGCTCCGCGGGGCAATCGGTTCTTTATCTGGGACCTGGACAGCGGCGCCTTGCGCCTGGATGCGCCATTGCCTGACTGTGCGGGGGTGGGTGCAGTGGAGGATGGCTTTGTGGTTACGTCCGGCCAGGGCCGTTGCCGTTTCTACGATTGCCGTCAGAGCGAGCTGATAGCCAAGCCATTGGATTTACCCTCGGGGCTTTGGGACAACCATTTGCATATCATGTAGAGCTGCAGAAACACTTGTAGTCGCTGCCTAAGGAAAGAGGCTGCGTCCGGCTGCGCAGCAGTCGTAAACCCAAAGATCACGGTGTATCAGATACACCAACGCTGGATGGCTTTACGACTGCTGCGCAGCCGGACGTAGCCTCGCACGGCTCGTCAACTGCTACAGGGACTTGGCTACTACTTCTTCAGCCCCTGGCTCATTCCAAACATAAACAGCAACAGGTCGTGGTCGGGCCGGGTTGCTACCGCAGCTTTGACCACGCGCGGCAACGGACAATGAGCCCCTATTTGGGCCCCGCTCAACACTCGAGTCACAGGCTGTTCCCAAGCGGCAAACGCCACGCCAGCAATGACCAGGGCACCCAGCAGAAACAAACTTCGTGCTATTTCTCGCTTCATCACCGTAAACCTTTGATAGCGCTGCCAAACACTGTTTTATAAAAGTAGATCAGTCTGTCCCACTCTGTAGCACTCCACGACGAATGGCGCCGCAGTTGTTTAAGATCGTGGGAAGCGGCTTTTTGGGCCGTCAGGCGTTGCCGACTTTTTTCCAGGTCCAGCAAAGCCACGTCAACCTCGGCTCCCTCGCCCTGCCCCGTCACCCGTACAAAGACATGTTTGGCGTACAGGCAGCCGTGCTGCCAACGGCCCAGGTGCATACGAGCCAAGGTATGGCCTATCGCTTCAAGCACTCGGTCATGTACCGCTTCACCGCAGCGCTCGCGCTCACCGGCGGCGTACCAGTTATCGATTTCAACAAAGCCTTCCAGGCCCACGGTCACCAGCAATGCACGCCATTGCTTGTCTGTTGCTTGTTGCGCTCCGCAGTACACCAGCTCCGGCACACCAACCGACAAAGCGCTCAAGGCCAGCAACGCATCCTGTTCACGCAACACCGTCGGGCGACCCAGCGGGTAACGCCAGCTACGGTAGGTATGCCCCACCTGTCGTTTGGCGTAGAGCAAGCGCCCTTCACCATCATGAATCCGTTGTACACCACTCTCGCCACCACGACGCTGATTGGGCTCTTCAACCCATTCGCCTTGCTGATTCCAGTAAAACTCGAATGGGTCTTCAGTCGCAGAGGGGGATTGCTGTACAAAATCAACGGTCATGAGTTATCTCTTTCGTAATACGTAAACCCGCCACATCGCATAGAGCGGAATAAAGTCCAAATGGTCCTGAACGGTGAAACCTGCCTTTTTGAATTCCGCCTCCACTGTAGCAGCAGGTAACACAAAACGATTTTGGTAACCGTATTGATCTGCCTCTGCAGCGCGTTGACGCTCGAGACGCTTGCGTTTCCAGGCCTTAAAATTGCCATCTACCCACAACGAGATAATCACACTGTCCCGGCTAACGCGATGAAGCTCCCGTAATAGAGCCATCCGGTGGCTTGCATCGCCAATGTGGTGCAACAAGCGCATGCAAAAAACACTGTCAACCGAGTTGTCAGGCAAATCTATTTCAAAAGCTGACATCTGCAAGCGCCGTACCCGTTTCACTACGTCGGCGGGTTGGGCCAAAGATGCCACCTCCAGCATGGACGCCGAGTTATCGGCACCGATGATCTCGCGGCTTGGCATTTGTGCCAGCAACGGCCAGAAACGGCCCGCGCCACAAGGCAAATCGAGAACGACCTGAGGTTCGCCTGCCAGCTGCAAAGCGCGACGCGCCAATTGTTCATCGCGCTTGTGCGACAAACGTCGGGCCAGGCCGTCCTGATGCTTGATCAGGTATTGCGTAGCGTGATGCTGGTCGTACTTTTCAGAAAATTTGAGTTTGATGATCGAGTTCATGCAAGTGCTCCAGAAGCTAATGAGCACTACCTTAATCAGCGGGACGTGTGCATCAGGTCATGGACAGGTGAAAATTCTGTCAGACCATTCATACAAACATTTCAAGGTTTTACAGGTTGAAAGTACTGGCGCAGGGCCACTTACGCCCAGACTTTCGGGGTGTGCGGCCTGCAGAACGCAGGCCGCAGAAAAGACTTCAAACCTCAGCCGGACCAAGCTCGACACGAAAACGGCAGCCATTTGGCTCCATGGTGGTCAGTGTGACCCGCCAGCCCTGGCTATCGCAGATGCGCTGCACCAGTGACAGGCCAAGCCCCAGGCCTTCACCGCGTTTTTCGCTGCCGCGCACAAAGGGCTGAAACATCGCCTGGCGCTTTTCTTCAGGGATGCCCACGCCGCTGTCTTCCACCACAAAACCGCTGGGTTCCAGGGTCAGCCGGATAAACCCGCTGTCGGTGTAGTGCAAGGCATTGCGCAACAAGTTGCCCATGACGGCATGCAGGAAAGTGGCGTTATAACGGGTATCCAGCGGATTGCCGGGGTCGTAGATCAGCTCAAGACCCTTAGCTTCAATCGGCTCGCGCCACAGGCTGATCAGGCCTTCGGCCACGGTAGTCAAGGTCACCGTAGGCGACATGTTGGCATCCTCATGCTGGGCACGGGCCAGCATGAGGAAGGTTTGCACCAGTTCGCGCATTTCCTCACAGGCACGGGAAATACGCTCGACCTGTGAACGACTGCGCTGATCCAGCGACGGGCTTTCCAGCAACAGCTCGCAGGAACTGGCCAGCACCATCAGCGGAGTACGCAGCTCGTGACTGACATCACTGGTGAACAAACGCTCGCGGGTCAGGGTGTCGCGCAACCGACCCAGCGTGGCATCGAACGCCACTGCCAGCTCGCCCACTTCATCGGCCGCATAATCCGGGGCCAACGGCGGCGCCAGCCCCAGTAACTGATCGCGATGGCGGACCTGGCGTGCCAGACGGATAACCGGAGCCATCACCCGCCGCGCCAGGGTCCAACCCAGGAACACCGCCAGCGCCAGCGCCAGGACAAAACCGACGGCGACCACAGCAAACAACACGCGCTCGCGCTCTTCAAAATCGCTCTGGTCTTGCAGCAGGACATAACGCCGGCCATCGACCACTTCTACCATCGCGTGATACGACAACTGGTCACGGAACACTTCATGAAAGCCCGGATCCAGATGACGCAGGTCCTTGGGCAGGGCAAAGTCGCCACGCCCGCCACTGAAATAAAACAGCTGGCTCGGCTTGGGGCGATGGTTCCACTCCGCGCCGTTGTCCATCAGCAACAGGCGCTGCAAATCCCCGCCCAGCCCTGCCGATATGAGTTTTTCTTCGACCAGGTGCACGGTGGCAATAATGCCCACAGCGAATGTCCCTGCCACCAGCGCGCTCATCAATGCAAAAGCGATGATGATCCGCTGGGAAAGACTTTGCCTAAACTCCATCACGAACCTCGGCGAGGCGATAGCCCACGCCATGTACGGTGTGCAACAGAGGCTTGTCGAACGGCTTGTCGATGACCTGACGCAATTGGTGGACGTGGCTGCGCAGGCTGTCGCTGTCCGGGCAATCATCGCCCCACAAGGCTTCTTCCAGCACTTCGCGGCGCAATACATGGGGGCTTTTCTGCATGAGTACCGCCAGCAATTTCAAGCCCACCGGATTGAGCTTGAGCAGACGGCCTTCGCGTGTCACTTCCAGGGTATCGAGGTCGTAACGCAACTCGCCGACCTGCAGTTCGCGTCGCCCGCCGCCCTGGGCACGACGCAAAACCGCCTCGATGCGGGCAGCCAGCTCGGACAGGGCAAAGGGTTTTAGCAAATAGTCATCGGCACCTGACTTGAAGCCTTGCAGGCGGTCATCCAACTGGTCGCGGGCGGTCAGCATGATCACCGGGGTATCGCGACGGGCATCTTCACGCAGGCGCTTGCACAGGGTGTAGCCGTCGATGCCGGGCAACATGATATCGAGCACAATCAGGTCGTAATGCTCGGTGGCCGCCAGGTGCAGGCCCGACAAACCATCTTGCGCACAGTCAACGGTATAGCCCTTGAGACCCAGGTAGTCGGCAAGGTTGGCGAGGATATCGCGGTTGTCTTCAACCAATAGAATTCGCATGGGCACTCTCTCCGTTCACAGTTACGGCCGTCTTGGCCCGCGCAGCTTAAGGCCAAGAACCCCGCAGGGCCAGCACCACAGGGCGCTCAGACAATTTAGTTACGACTCTCACATAAATGACATTTTTTTTACTGTCGGTTCACAAACTCAATACAGTGGCGCCGGCACACTTTCGCACCCCCGCGTTTAAGGAAAAACAACTAATGCGTCTGCTGCACACCGCGCCTATGCGCTATCTCCTGCTGTTGACTGGCTGTTGGCTGGCGACCTTTCTAATCACCCGAGGCGTTCTGCTAGTTACACACCTGGGAGAGGCCGGCAACAACTGGCTGCCCGTGTTTGGCATTGGTTTGCTCTACGACCTTGGCTTTCTAGCCTATGCCGCCGTGCCGCTGGGGGTCTATCTGCTGTTATGCCCACCAGCCCTGTGGCGTCGCCGCGGCCACCAGTGGTTCCTGCAAGGCCTGCTGACGGTCAGCTTGTTTGCCATGCTTTTTACTGGCGTGGCCGAGTGGCTGTTCTGGGATGAGTTCGGCGTGCGCTTCAACTTTATCGCCGTGGACTACCTGGTCTACTCCGATGAAGTGCTGAATAACGTACTGGAATCCTATCCAATCGGCATCCTGCTCAGCGCCATCGCCCTGGCTGCCATTGTATTGAGCCTGATAGTGCGTAAACCGTTCAATGCGGCCATGAATGCCGAGCTACCGACACTGGGTGGACGTATCGCCACCTTTGCCGGCCTGCTGCTGGTAGCGGGCCTGTGCCTGCAACTGCTCGACCAGGACAGCCCGCGCGGCCAGGGCGGCAACGCCTACCAACATGAACTGGCGAGCAATGGCCCGTACCAGTTCTTCGCTGCGTTCCGTAACAACGAGCTGGATTACCAGCAGTTTTACGCCAGCCTGCCCACCGATGTAGTGGCCAAACAGTTGCGCGCCGAACTGACCGAGCCCAACGCCACCTTTGTGGGCCAGGACCCACTGGATATCCGCCGCAACATCGATAACCCGGGTGCTGTGCGCCAGCCCAATATCGTACTGGTGACCATCGAAAGCCTCAGTGCCAAGTACCTGGGCAGCAACGGTGACGGCCGCAACCTGACGCCGAATCTGGATCAGCTGCGTAAAGAGAGCCTGTACTTCAACAACTTTTATGCCACCGGCACGCGTACCGACCGGGGCCTGGAAGCCATTACCCTGGCCATTCCGCCGACGCCCGGGCGTTCAATCGTCAAGCGTATCGGCCGTGAAAGCGGCTTTGCCAGCCTGGGCCAGCAGCTCAATGGCGTGGGCTATGACAGCGTGTTCGTCTATGGCGGGCGCGGTTACTTTGACAATATGAACGCCTTCTTCAGCGGCAACGGTTACCGCGTTGTCGACCAAAGCAGCGTGAATGAAGCCGATATTCATTTCAAAAATGCCTGGGGCATGGCTGACGAAGACTTGTACCGCGAAACCCTGAAACTGGCCGATGCCAATTACGCGCAACAAAAACCGTTTTTGTTGCAACTGATGACCACCTCCAACCACCGTCCTTACACCTACCCTGAGGGCCGGATCGACATCAAATCGGGTAACGGCCGCGACGGCGCAGTGAAATACACCGACTACGCCATCGGCCAATTCCTCAACGATGCGCGTAAAAAGCCGTGGTTCGACAATACGATTTTCGTCTTCGTTGCCGACCACACGGCGGGCAGTGCCGGCAAGGAAGACTTGCCGATCACCAACTATCAGATCCCGCTGTTTATCTATGCGCCCAAGTTGATCGACGCCCGTGAAAACTCGCAACTGGCCAGCCAGATCGACCTGGCGCCCACCTTGCTCGGCTTGCTGAACCTGGATTACCAGTCGACCTTCTTTGGCCGCAACCTGTTGCAGGACAACCCGCTGCCGCCGCGCGTGGTCGTGGGCAACTACCAGCACCTGGGCTTGTTTGACGGCAAAGACCTGGCCATTCTCAGCCCGCGTCAGGGGCTGCGCCGCCATGATGATGCGCTGAGCACCAGTATTGAATCGCGGGTAGCGGCGACTGATCCGCTGATTGAGCGGGCAATAGCCTACTACCAGGGTGCCAGTCATGGCTTCAAGCAGCAGTTGCTGGGCTGGAAGCCGGCGCAAAAGGGACATGTGCAGGTTTCAGAACGCTAATTGACCCACGACCCTCACCCCAACCCTCTCCCATAGGGAGAGGGGGCTGATTGGGGCAAACCCCAGCCCCTCTACAGCCTGAATGCATTGAGTTGAATCCTGCATCGGCTCGGTCAAGCCCCTCTCCCTCTGGGAGAGGGCTAGGGTGAGGGGCTTTTAACAGACCTACAAAAAAGCCCCGCCTGATTACTCAGGCGGGGCTTTTGCGTAGCGGGGTAAGGCTGGCTTACATCATGCCGCCCATACCACCCATGCCGCCCATGTCTGGCATGCCGCCAGCTGGTTTGTCTTCCTGGATCTCAGCGATCATCGCCTCAGTGGTGATCATCAGGCTGGCAATCGACGAAGCCGCTTGCAGAGCCGAACGAGTCACTTTAGCCGGGTCAAGGATACCCATTTCGATCATGTCGCCGTATTCACCAGTGGCTGCGTTGTAACCGTAGTTACCCGAACCCTGCTTCACTTTGTCGACAACTACGCTTGGCTCATCACCGGAGTTGGCAACGATCTGGCGCAGAGGTGCTTCAACAGCACGACGCAGCAGAGCAATACCCACGTTCTGATCAGCGTTGTCGCCTTTCAGTTCGGAGATGGCTTGCAGAGCGCGAACCAGTGCCACGCCACCGCCAGGTACCACGCCTTCTTCAACGGCTGCACGAGTAGCGTGCAGGGCGTCTTCAACGCGGGCTTTCTTCTCTTTCATTTCTACTTCGGAACCAGCGCCAACCTTGATCACTGCAACGCCGCCAGACAGCTTGGCCAGACGCTCTTGCAGTTTTTCACGGTCGTAGTCCGAAGTGGTATCAGCCACTTGAGCACGGATCTGGGTAACACGTGCCTGGATGTCCGCATCGTTGCCAGCACCATCGATGATGGTGGTGTTTTCTTTGGACAGGATCACGCGCTTGGCGTTACCCAGGTGCTCCAGGGTAGTGCTTTCCAGGCTCAGGCCGATCTCTTCGGAGATTACGGTACCGCCAGTCAGAACAGCGATGTCCTGCAGCATTGCTTTACGACGGTCACCGAAGCCTGGTGCTTTGACAGCAGCGACTTTAACGATACCGCGCATGTTGTTCACAACCAGAGTCGCCAGGGCTTCGCCTTCAACGTCTTCAGCCACGATCAGCAGTGGACGGCCGGCTTTTGCAACGGCTTCCAGAACTGGCAGCATTTCGCGGATGTTGGAGATCTTTTTGTCAACCAACAGGATCAGCGGGCCGTCCAGCTCAGCCACCATGGTGTCTGGCTTGTTCACGAAGTAAGGGGACAGGTAGCCACGGTCGAACTGCATGCCTTCAACAACAGACAGTTCGTTTTCCAGGCCCGAGCCTTCTTCAACGGTGATCACGCCTTCTTTACCGACTTTTTCCATGGCTTCGGCAATGATTTCGCCGATGGAGCTGTCGGAGTTGGCAGAAATGGTACCAACCTGGGCAATTGCCTTGCCGTCAGCGCATGGCTTGGCCAGTTGACGCAGTTCTTTGACGATAGCGATGGTCGCTTTGTCGATACCGCGCTTCAGGTCCATCGGGTTCATGCCGGCAGCGACGGCTTTCAGGCCTTCGTTGACGATCGACTGAGCCAGAACGGTTGCAGTGGTAGTACCGTCACCAGCGTCATCGTTGGCACGGGAGGCAACGTCTTTAACCAGCTGCGCGCCCATGTTTTCGAAGCGGTCTTTCAGCTCGATTTCTTTTGCAACGGACACGCCGTCCTTGGTGATGGTCGGAGCGCCGAAGCTCTTCTCGATGATCACGTTACGGCCTTTAGGGCCCAGGGTCGCTTTTACTGCGTCAGCCAGGACGTTTACACCAGCCAACATTTTTTTGCGGGCGGAGTCGCCGAATTTAACTTCTTTAGCAGCCATGTTCGTTCTTCCTTAAATACTTTGTAGTAACGGGAAAAGGAGCGGGAAATCAGCCTTCAATTACAGCGAGAATCTCGTTCTCAGCCATAACCAACAGGTCTTCGCCGTCGACTTTTACAGTGTTGCTGCCGGAGTAAGGGCCGAACACAACCTTGTCACCCACTTTAACGGCCAGTGCACGCACTTCACCGTTGTCCAGAACGCGACCCGTACCAACGGCGATCACTTCACCGCTGTTAGCTTTTTCAGCAGCAGAACCCGGCAGAACGATACCACCAGCGGTTTTCTTTTCTTCTTCGCTGCGACGGATTACGACGCGGTCATGCAGAGGACGAAGCTTCATTGTCGATCTCTCCTAATTGAGGTGTTCATCGGCCGGTGTCAATACCGGCTGGGTTTACAAGTCCGGAAATGCCGGGTGCGATTCGCGGTTGGGATTTTGCTGTTGCCAGTAAAACCCTGCGGTGTCCGTTACATAAGGGCGCATCCACTTATTACAAGGGCACGCCCACGAAATTTTTAACCTGGCGTGCCACTTGAAACAGACACGGCACCCAAGGTGCCGTGTTGATAACGCCAAAGCCTTATTTATCGCGATGCTCGAACTCGCCTTCGATCACATTGGGCTCACGCCCCAAAGGCTGATGGGCACGTGGTCGTGCGGCTTCGAAGTCTTCGGCAAACGCACGCTGGCGGATGGCCTGTTCTTCAGCACGCTTGCGCAGGCGGTTGACCAGAAACCGGCGAACTGGCGGGAACAGCAACAACAGACCGGCCGCATCGCTGATAAAACCAGGCAGAACCAACAGTCCACCACCCAGCGCCAGCATCAGGCCTTCAAGCATTTGCTGAGCAGGCAGCTCGCCGCGATTCAGGCTTTCGCGCGCTTTGAGCGCCGTGGCCAAGCCTGCGACGCGAACGACCAGAACACCCAGCATGGAGCCGGCAATGATCAGCAGCAACGCGGGGAAAAACCCTATGGCGGTGCTGACCTTGAAAAAGACGTACAGCTCTAGCACTGGAAACAACAGAAAGAGCAATAGAAAAGCGCGCATCAAATGATTCCTCTCCGGAAGAATATCTTCCAACCAAGACTAGATGACGGCGCGCTTGTGCAAATTCAAGGTCAGACCGTCTGTTTTTTCGGCCACTCACTGGCACGGGCCAGCAAAACCAAGGCTTCGCGCACCTGTGTCGAAGTGTTGCAAGGCTCCGGAAAAGCCAACCAGTGCACGCCTTCGCCGATGCGCAGGTGCATGCCTTCGCTGTCGATGCCCACCAGCATAGCTGGCGCTGTTTGCGGCAGGCCGGTCAGTTTGACGTAGTGTTCAATGGCATTGGCGTGATCGCTGTTCATATGCTCGACCATCCGCACCTCGACCTGCCCGGCGAAAGGGTTTGCCAGCGTGACCTGGTCCAGCCAGTGGATGGCACCAAAACCGCCTATGTAGCGATGACGAACCGGGTTGAGCACCCAGAAATCGAAATCATGGGCAGTGTCATAGCCCTTCGCCTCGGGAAAGTAGCGGTAGTAACGCTCGGCTGCGGCTTCAATGGCTGCGGGATCGCTCAATTGCACGGCCTCAGCCAGCACGGTAAGACGGCCAACAGCCTGCACCTCTTCAGCGCCCCGCTCCCCCACCATCAGGGAACACTTGGGATCCTTGCGCAGGTTGTGGGTGTGCTGGGCGATGCGGCTGATCAGGATCAGTGGCCTCCCCAGCTCATCCAGGCAATAAGGCACCACGGAGCCGAAGGGAAATCCCGGCATGGCCTTGGACTGGGTAGCCAGGGCGCCACGGTATTCCTTGAGCAGTAATTCTCGGGCATGCTTGGCAGCTTCAACGCTCAACTTATGACTCCTTAATAAAAATCCGTAGATAACGGTCGAGATCAGGGCACTCATGCAACTTAAAGACAAAGTAATCATTATCACTGGCGGCTGCCAGGGGCTGGGTCGCGCCATGGCCGAGTACCTGGCTGCCAAGGGCGCCAAACTGGCACTGGTCGACCTCAACCCGGAAAAACTCGAACTGGCGGTGGCAGCCTGCCAGGCGCACGGCGTCGAGGCCCGAGCCTACCTGTGCAACGTCGCTGACGAAGAACAGGTTACGCAAACCGTTGGCCAAATTGCAGAAGATTTTGGTGCGATCAACGGCCTGGTCAACAACGCCGGCATTTTGCGTGACGGCCTGCTGCTCAAGGTCAAGGATGGCGTTATGACCAAGATGAGCCTGGCGCAATGGCAAGCGGTAATTGATGTGAACCTGACCGGGGTTTTCCTGTGCACCCGTGAGGTAGCGGCGAAAATGATCGAGCTCAACAGCGAGGGCGCGATCATCAATATCTCGTCGATCTCCCGTGCCGGCAATGTCGGCCAGACCAACTACTCGGCGGCCAAGGCCGGGGTTGCTGCTGCCACCGTGACCTGGGCCAGGGAACTGTCGCGTTACGGCATTCGAGTAGCCGGGATTGCACCGGGCTTTATCGAAACCGAAATGACCCTGGGCATGAAACCCGAAGCCCTCGAAAAAATGACCTCGGGCATTCCGCTCAAGCGCATGGGCAAGGTTGAAGAAATCGCTCATTCGGCAGCGTACATTTTTGAAAACGACTACTACACTGGGCGCATTCTGGAACTGGATGGCGGGTTGCGGATCTAGGCATCATCTCCCGCAAAGATAGGCTTGGATTCAATCATGAAACGGCCTGGACCCCCAATCCAGGCCTCACCGTTCACCTCGTTCGGAGTGCGTCAGCGCAAAGCTGTCAGATGCCGGACTAAGCGGTAAACCGCCAAGAAAGCCAATTCACAGGCTTTCGACACATCAAAATCGGATAACAAACACCTTGCCGACCGGGTCTTTCACTCGACGCTCTCGCTCGACCTGAACGTTGCTCCGATAATCCCAACGCTTGCTAAATCGATGTTCAAGGTGGGGGTGACTAGCGCTGCCCACCTATCACCACCGCTCTCCAGGCGCAGTTCATAGCCCCGCAATACCCGAGCCCGCACTTGTTGGATTGAGGCGGAATTTTACTGCGGCTTGATCTCGGGAATATTCGAGCAAACCTGATTGATACAGTAGCCGATGCAGGTATTGGTCTTATTTTTCTCTGGCATCGCAGGCATGACCGTTATATCAGGCATTCATGCCGGGGTTTTGCTGTGAGCGGCTATATAGTCTAGCCACAGCAACCTCTCAGAAAACTCTTACAAGAACAATAGCAAATGCCCATATAGCATTTAAAAGCCAAACAACGAACATACACACCCAAGCAGCTACCGCACAGTATCTCTTAAAAGAGAAACTGTGATGTCAACCAGGAATTCAAGGCGACATAACCTCCACCCAACAAGAGAAACAGAATTTAACAGCAAAACAGGAACACCTCATATATTGCACTATCCACACACTTAACCAAACGACATGAGAAATAACTGCATGCGAATTAAAATTATCGCTCTTACACTGCTGACAGGTTCCTCTATTGCAAGCATCGCTAATGCTGCGGACGGGACAATCAACTTTACGGGCACTATTCTCAGCGCGGCATGCACAGTGACGCCAGCGACTGGCACTCAGACAGTCCCACTTAATTCTGTCACCACGAGCAGCTTGAGCACCGCCGGTGTTACTTCGTCACCCACTAAATTTGATATCGTATTGACCAGTTGCCCTTCTACCGTCAGCACGGCCACCGTAAAGTTCGACGGCCCCACAGACAGTGACAATTCAAGCATCCTGAAACTTACGACTGAGCCAGGTGTTGCGACCGGTGTAGGCATCGCACTGTATGAAAAAGATGCCTCAACACAAATTCCGATCGGCACAAGCTCCACCAGCAGCACGCTGTCCACCACCAGTGACACTACCTTTACTTTTTATGCCAAGTACATGGCTACCAAGGCGGTCACTTCAGGTCCGGCTAACGGCAGCACAGACTTCACTATCAACTACAACTAGCCCCCATTCACCGTGCATTGAGTAATTTCAATGCGTACTGACAACCTGTGCCTACCCCTTGCAAGGGGTAGGCACCTTGAGGAAAACCACACAATGCAATGGCTCACGTCCATCTGTATTACTCTAACTCTCGCCAGCCTGACTCATACTGCTTCGGCGGGAGTGGTAATAGGAGGCACTCGAGTTATTTATGACACCGCAAGAAAAGACTCTTCCTTCTCGGTAAGCAATACTGGAACGTCAGAGCCTTATCTGATTCAGTCCTGGGTAGAAAACCTGCACGACAGCAACAAAGCCCCCTTTATCATAACGCCGCCCCTCTTTCGCCTTGACGCAGACCAAGAAAACACCCTGCGCATCATTCATACGGGAGGGCAGTTACCCGCCGATAAAGAGTCGGCATTCTGGGTGAATGTAAAAACAATATCAGCCTCGGAGAAAAGCGATTCCAACCAGTTACAAATTTCGGTCAAAAGTCGAATCAAGGTTTTTTATCGTCCTACTGGTCTCCCTGGTGATGCGACCGAAGCTTACAAGGCATTGACCTTTACTCGCCAGGGCAGGCAGCTAAAAGTTAACAATCCAACGCCGTATCATGTTTCTTTTTTTCACGTCCGCGTGGGAGATAAAGAAATACAAAATGCCGGTATGGTTGCCCCACAAAAAACGCTCAGCTGGGAGATTCCTCCCGACGCGACCGGACCTGTCAGCTGGCAAGCCATCAACGATTATGGCGGAGTTTCCCCCACCGCAAGTGCCGCACTGCAGTAGCCAGGTACTTTGCATACTTTATTGTCCAGGCCACCCTAAACTTCACACAGCCAAGCGATAGCGACTGAGTTTCACTGCAGTTGTATCGAGGTCGTTCGCATGCAAAAAGCCCCTTTCTACCAGGCCCTTAAATTCCAGGTGCGCCAGCGTGCGCCACTCTTGCACTGCACTCACCTGACTTTATTGATCAGCATACCCGCAACATTAGAACTCGCCTTCCAGCCCTCTTCAGCTTTTGCGCAGGAATACTTCAACCCCCACGCTCTGGAAATGGGTGATCCTGGACAAAAGCCCATCGACCTAGAGTACTTCGCCAACCAGGGCGGGCAACTACCAGGTCTATACAGTGTCGATATATATCTAAATGATAATCGGGTAGCCCATCGAGACGTAAACTTTGTGAGTATCGCTGGAACACTTCAACCCGAACTGACCTCACCTCAACTCCAGGAGATGGGGGTCAAGCTGGAAGCTTTCCCGGCCTTGCAGCAACTGCCCTCAACAAGCGCAATCAGTACATTGTCAGACTACATCCCCTATGCCAGCAGCCGGTTCGATTTCAAACTGCAGCGGCTGGATATCAGCATTCCCCAAGCCGCACTCACAAGCCAGGCTCATGGCTACGTGGATCCTCAGCTATGGGATCAAGGCCTTTCGGCTGCACTGTTGAACTATAGTTTCAGCGGCTCCAACACGCTCAATAATAATAGCAACAATCGCTCAAAGACAAACGACAGCTATTATTTAAATTTACGCAGTGGCCTGAACTTGGGCGCGTGGAGGCTGCGCAATTATTCTACGTATAATTCACGTAACGGAAATAACAACTGGCAGAACCTCGACACTTATGCGCAAAAGGATATTCAGTCACTAAAGGGGCAACTGACGTTGGGTGACAGCTCAACGCCCAGTGACGTTTTCAACAGTGTGCTATACCGCGGTATTCAATTAAATTCGGACGATAACATGTACCCTGACAGTCTGAAAGGGTTTGCACCCGTTGTTCGAGGCATTGCCCAGAGTAATGCCCAGGTCACCGTGCGACAAAATGGCTACATTATTTATCAAACCTATGTCTCGGCGGGTGCGTTCACAATCACTGACTTGTATCCCACGTCCTCCAGTGGTGACTTGGAAATTGCAATCACCGAAAGTGATGGCACCGTACGCCGTTCAACTCAATCATTTTCTGCGGTACCTGTAATGCTACGTGAAGGGCGCCTGAAGTATTCAGTGACTGCAGGACAATATCGTTCCAACGCCAACGCAGCCAGCAAACCAAGTTTTATGCAAAGCACGCTGATTTACGGATTGCCCTATGACTACACCCTCTATGGTGGCTTACTGGCATCTGGAAAATATAATGCCACGACTGTTGGTATTGGCCATACGCTGGAAGGTTGGGGGGCGGTATCTGTGGATGCTACACAGGCACACGCCAAACTACGCAACGGGTCCAGCCATCGAGGGCAGTCTTACCGCTTCCTCTATTCAAAAACCATTAATACCACTGACACTACCTTTACGTTGGCCGGATATCGCTACTCCACCAGCGGCTACTACGATTTTCAGGAAGCCAACGAAATTGACCCCGACAACTTCAATAATTGGCGCGGAACCAGCACTAAACGCAGCAAGACGCAGCTCAGCATCAACCAATCTTTTGGAGACAAAGGAAACTTCTATCTTAATGGATACCAACAAAGTTTCTGGCGTCAAAACAAATATGAACGCAGCCTGACGGCAGGTTATGACCTCAGTTACCGCAGCATCAACTACGGCTTGGCGTATACTTTCACCCAGACACCGCTTGATACTGGACGCAACAACAAAGATCAGCAACTTTCCTTCAAAGTTCAGTTCCCTTTGGGCAAGACACTCCCTAACAGTTGGGCCAGTTACAATTTCAACGCCAGCAAGCAAGGCAGCAGCGCTCATGACGTAGGCCTGAGCGGCACCGCACTGGCAGACAACAACCTGAGCTACAGTATTCAACAGCGGTACGCAAACCAAGGTGTCGGCAGTAGCGGTAATGCCAACGCAAACTACAAAGGCACTTATGGAGAAGCCAGGATTGGTTATAACTACGACACCCGATCACAGCAAGTCAATTACAACTTGCAAGGCGGTATTGTAGCCCACCCTTATGGTGTCACGCTTTCACAACAACATGGTGAAACCATGGCCTTGGTTCGGGCACCTGACGCAGCCGGTGCCAAAGTAAAGAATACTACCGGTGTAAAAACCGACTCGCGTGGTTATGCTGTCGTGCCCTATCTCAGTACATACCGAAAAAACCGGGTAGCGCTTGACACCGCAACACTCACTGACGACGTTGATATTGAGATCAATACCAAAACGGTGATTCCTACCAAAGGTGCGCTTGTATTGGCAGACTTTAAGACTCGTGTTGGCAAGCGTGTATTGATTTCTTTGAGTCACGGCGGCAAGCCCGTACCTTTTGGCGCTACCGCGACACTGCTGGAGAACTCAACTCATTCTAATAATGAGGGCGTTGTCGGCCTGGAGGGCGAGGTATACCTCAGCGGTGTGCCGCAGTCTGGAGCACTGCATGTAAAATGGGGGGATAAATCTGGCCAGCAATGCACGTCACACTTCATCTTGCCTGAGCTGCTTGTAGAGCAAAACGCCACCCCCGCCATCAGCTCCCTTTCAAGCATCTGTCAATAGGCGGAAAACCATGACTCTTGCCAAATATAAAGCCAGTGACCTTATCGTAAAACATAGAGGTCACGCTACTTTCGGATTGTTCATTCTTGCCTTTTCGAACATCGCCACAGCCAGTTGTTCTTTCTATAACGGGGCCACTTCAGAAATAAGAAAAGATATCAATTTTGGTTCTATCATTGTTCAGCGGGACAGTCCTGCTGGCACCGTATTGGCGACAATAAGCACCGGCCCATATCATAGTTCCTATCCCTTTTTCGGGTGCAACACGAGTTGGACATACCGCTGGACAAATGAAATATTTACGGTCCTGAGCCCCCTGGCAAACCGAATATACAACACCAATATTGACGGGGTCGGGATAAGTACAAATAATGAATCAAACACTTACATCGTACCGTACGACGAACCCCTAGGCGCCAACAATTATATTTCAATCCCCCGCGGTATGCGTGTAAGACTTATCAAAACAAAGGCGGGTGCCGTAGGAGCAGGAACTCTTACCACCGGAAGAATTGCCAGAGCGTCCATTGTTGGAAACTTCTATACCGCCAACATCACATTAGTGGGCGTTAATACTATTGTTCCCGTTGCCTGCTCCGTCACCAGCGCTTCCATCAACGTTCCGATGGGCGATGGAATACCGATGAGCACTTTTACTGGGCCCGGTAGCGTCGCCGCCGAAACACCATTCGCCATAGAGCTAAATTGCGATGCAAACACTCGTGTACAGGTCAAACTGGACGGCAGCCCCCATGCGTCTGCCGTCGAGGGTGTATTGGCGCTGAACTCCACCCCTTCCGGGACCATGGCCAAGGGCATAGGTTTACAATTACTTCACAACAGTACGCCTGTAAAGCTGGCGACTAATATTACCGTAGGGACCGTCACGAACGACGGCAACTACTCAATCCCACTGACGGCCCGGTATTATCAGACCGGCGCAAGCGTAAGTGGTGGCGTGGCAAACAGCACGGCAACATTTACCCTGACCTACAACTGATACCTTAAGTCGATGGTTGCATCTAGATATCAGGTCAGAACCTTAGTTTTTGAGGGAGAGCCCTGCCTCTAATGAGGCAGGCATTGGTGAATTTCAACATCCTTGGAATTCAAACGGGTGTTTTCTGATTCCCCACAAGATCCAAGCCCGCCCTCTCAAGTCATGCCGTACGGTTTTACTACCAGACCACGCCAAACCCTACGGTATAGCGGGTCTTGTTGAGGGCGTTATCAGAGCCACTCGAGCTGCCAATCAGGTCTTTCTCGGCCTTTAGATTCAGCGATGCCCATTCCGTGACCTTGTAACGCAAGCCGATTTCGGAATCGAGACTGTAGTCCGACTCCCCTTCCAGCGACTTGCCCAATTCACCATTGGTAAAAAACGAGACTGTTTTGCCCATCAGGTAACGGTTGTAATCCCACTTCATGGCCAGCGAGTAGAAGTTGTCTTTCTTACCGTCAGAGTATTCGTAATCAGTGCGATTGAGCAGTGAGCCCAGCGAGAATGCGCCCAATTCGTCATCCCAGAACTGGTAGCCGGGGCCGGTACCGACTGTACGCTGACGGGAAATGTCTTCCACCCGGTCGCGGTTATAGGTCAAACGACCTTGCCAGTACCACTTGTCGCTGATGAAGTAATCCAGCGCGTACTCAGCAGTCCAGTTATCCGTGGTTACCACATCGTTCTGAAACTCGCGGTTGTACTCACCCTCTGCGTGATGACGCCAGGCGCCGTGGCGGGCAGTGGTCTTGAAATCGAGATCGTAGTCGTCGGTATCCTTGTCCGCCCGTTTGTAGTCCATCGCCACATCAACATTGCCTTTCCAGACCATGTCTTCGACCAGCGGTTTGGGCTTGATGAGTTGCTGGATACTGGCCAGAGCTACGGTTTTCGGTGCTTCACCGTTGACCAGGGTTACGCTGCCGTCTTCGGCCGCCTGCAATGACTTGGCCTTTTCACCGGTCCAGGCATCCTGCTTGACCAGCAATTCCTGATCACTTTCCAGGGTCTTGACCTGCTTCCAGTCAATGGGCACGGCCCCCGCATACTCGGTCTGAATCAGTAATTTGCCGCCATCAAAGACTTTGATCTTGCCGCTCAGGCGGTCGCCGTTTTTCAACCACACCGTATCGGCAAACACGGGCGCAGCAAGGCACATGACAACAAGGCATAACAGGGTTCTGGACAACATAAGCGGATGCGAAACTCAGAAAAACGGAAGAATGCCGGCATTATCCGGATGGATACGCCCTTGAGGAAGAAAGACCGACTCATTGTGCCGGAGTTCATTCTATAGTTCTGTAACAACCCCCATCTTGACCAGAAGTGTCCCTTGAATACACTGCCAGACATTCTTCAAACTCCCGCCGAGATTCGGCGCACGGCGCTGTATTCAACCTTGATGATGGTGCCTGCAGGTTACGTGGTTACTTACGGGCAACTCGCCGAAGCGGCGGGTCTGGGTCGCGCAGCGCGCTGGGTTGGGCGAACGCTCAGCCAGCTCCCCGACGATACACGCCTTCCGTGGCACCGGGTGCTCGCCGCCGGTGGTCGTATCAGTCTGCCTGCAGGTAGCCCGTCTGGTGATGAACAGCGCGCGCGTTTGCGGGCAGAAGGCTTGAGCATCATGAATAATCGCGTGGATATGCGACGCCATGGCTGGCGCCAGATAGAGCACTGCGGTTAGAGTGCGCCCTTTGTTTCCGCAACCAGAGGCAGACTCCAGTCCATGCCCCGTAAAACCTGGCGCGAAGCGCTAGCTGCGTATTCCAGCCCCTCGACCCTAGTGCTGTTGCTGCTCGGTTTTGCCGCCGGCTTGCCGTACATGCTGGTGTTTTCAACCCTTTCCGTCTGGTTGCGCGAAGCCGGTGTGGCCCGCGAAACCATTGGCTATGCCAGCCTGATCGGGCTGGCATACGCCTTCAAATGGGTGTGGTCGCCGCTGCTGGACCAATGGCGCCTGCCATTACTCGGCAAACTTGGCCGGCGTCGCTCATGGCTGGTGCTGTCACAGTCACTGGTTATCCTGGGCCTGATCGGCATGGGCTTTTGTGACCCGCAAAAACATCTGTCCTGGCTGATTGCCATTGCGGTTGTAGTGTCTTTCGCTTCGGCGACCCAGGACATTGCCGTCGATGCCTATCGCCTGGAAATCGCCGAAGACAACCGGCAGGCCGCGCTCGCCGCCAGTTACATGTCCGGTTATCGCGTAGCGGCCCTGCTGGCCACGGCGGGCGCCCTGTTCTTTGCCGAAGGCTTCGGTTCGACGGGCTTCAACTACAAACATTCGGCCTGGACCGGCACCTACGTGCTGTTCGGCCTGCTGATGGTCCCCGCACTGCTCACCACCCTGTTTATGCGCGAACCGCCGGTACCGTTGCGCACCCAGCTGTCGGCCGGGCGCTACAGCTTTGGCCATCAGCTGGCGTCAGTTTTTGTACTGATCGTACTGCTGGTATCTGTCCCGGCCATGTTCACCCAGCTCTACAACACCGATTTTGCTGGCGTGTTGTTTGAAGGGGTCAGCCCGCTGAACCTGATACTGGAAGACCGGGCGTTTCTACGCGCCATCCTGTACACCCTGCTCACCGTGTTGTGCCTTTCATCCATCGGACGACGCGGCCTGGCTCCGGTTCTGACCCCGGTTAATGACTTTATCGTTCGGTATCGCTGGCAAGCCCTGCTACTGCTGGGGTTGATTGCCACCTACCGCATGTCGGACACGGTCATGGGCGTAATGGCCAACGTGTTCTATATCGACCAGGGTTTTACCAAGGATCAGATTGCAGGTGTCAGCAAGATTTTCGGCCTGATCATGACCCTTGTCGGTGCGGGCATGGGCGGCTTGTTGATCGTGCGTTTCGGCATTTTGCCAATTCTGTTGATCGGTGGTGCAGCATCGGCAGGCACCAACCTGCTGTTCATGTTGCTGGCCGATATGGGCCCGAACCTGCAGATGCTGATTGTCACCATTTCCCTCGACAACTTCAGCTCCGGCCTCGCCACCTCAGCATTCGTCGCCTACCTGTCCAGTCTGACCAACCTCAAATTCTCCGCCACCCAGTACGCCCTGCTCAGCTCGATCATGCTGCTGCTACCGCGCTTGATGGGCGGTTACTCGGGGGTCATGGTCGAGAAGTTCGGTTATCACAACTTCTTTATCATTACCGCGGTGATGGGCATCCCGACGCTGCTGCTGATTGCCTTGCACTGGTATCAGGAGAGCCGCCGGGCCCGGCAAAAGCCCGTTGTCGACCTGGAAAAGGCCCAATAAACACGAGGGGGAGCACACCTCCCCCGCCCGCCCTGTACGCAGGCAGATCTCGCCCGTACAATGCCGAGTCATTTCTAGTCATCAGCAACGGCACCGGCTAACCATGCGCACCAGTCAATATTTGCTCGCCACACAGAAAGAAACGCCTTCAGATGCGGTCGTTATCAGCCATCAGCTGATGCTGCGCGCAGGCATGATTCGCAAACTTGCTTCGGGCCTCTACACCTGGCTGCCCATGGGCCTGCGGATCATGCGCAAGGCCGAAGCCATTGTTCGCGAAGAAATGAACGCTGCAGGCGCTCTGGAAGTGCTGATGCCGAGTATCCAGCCAGCTGAGTTGTGGCAGGAGTCCGGCCGTTGGGAAGAGTACGGCCCTGAACTGTTGCGCCTTAAAGACCGCCACGGTCGCGAGTTCTGCGTGGGCCCGACCCACGAAGAAGTGATCACCGACCTGTGCCGCAACGAGTTGAACAGCTACAAACAGCTGCCAATCAACCTGTACCAGATCCAGACCAAATTCCGTGACGAAATCCGCCCGCGCTTCGGCTTGATGCGCGGCCGCGAATTCATCATGAAGGACGCCTACTCCTTCCACGCAGACACCGCTTCGCTGCAGGTCACCTATGACCGTATGCACCAGGCCTACTGCAACGTGTTCACCCGCCTGGGCCTGAACTTCCGCCCGGTTGAAGCCGACAACGGCTCCATCGGCGGTGCCGGCTCCCACGAGTTCCACGTTCTGGCTGAATCCGGCGAAGACGATATCGTGTTCAGCAATGGTTCCGACTACGCGGCCAACATCGAAAAAGCCGAAGCCGTACCCGCCGAAACTTCGCGCCCTGCTGCCACCCAGGAGCTGCGCCTGGTCGACACACCGGATGCCAAGACCATCGCGCAATTGGTTGATGGCTATGACCTGCCAATCGAGAAAACCGTCAAGACCCTGATCGTTCACGCCGCCGAAGCTGGCAAACTGATCGCTCTGGTGATCCGTGGCGATCACGAACTCAACGAAATCAAGGCTGCCAACCATCCGCTGGTGCACAGCCCGCTGGTCATGGCCTCGGATGCCGAACTGCGTGACGCCATCGGCGCCGGCGCTGGCTCTCTGGGCCCGCTGAACCTGCCACTGCCATGCATCATTGATCGCTCGGTCGAGCTGATGAGCGACTTCGGTGTGGGTGCCAATATCGACGACAAACACTACTTCGGCGTGAACTGGGAGCGCGACCTGCCAGTACCGACCGTTGCCGACCTGCGCAACGTGGTGGCCGGCGACCCTAGCCCGGACGGCAAAGGCACGCTGGAAATCAAGCGCGGTATCGAAGTGGGTCACATCTTCCAGCTGGGCACCAAGTACAGCGAAGCCATGAAGTGCCAGGTACTGGGCGAAAACGGCAAGCCGGTCACCCTGGCCATGGGCTGCTACGGCATTGGTGTTTCCCGCGTGGTTGCCGCAGCCATCGAGCAGAACAACGACGAGCGTGGCATTATCTGGAGCGATGCCCTGGCCCCGTTCCAGGTTGCCCTGGTACCGCTGCGCTACGAAACCGAAGCCGTACGTGAAGCTACCGACACGCTCTATGCCGAACTGACTGCAGCTGGCTTTGAAGTGCTGCTGGACGATCGCGACAAGAAAACCAGCCCCGGCATCAAGTTCGCAGACATGGAACTGATCGGCATCCCGCACCGGATCGTGGTCAGCGACCGTGGCCTGGCTGAAGGCAATCTGGAATACAAGAGCCGCACCGAAGCAGAGCCGCAAGCCCTGCCCGTTGCTGATGTGCTTGCCTTCCTTCAGGCCCGTATCGCTCGCTGAAACCAGATAGAGACGCCATGTTCACTCGAAACACCTTGACCCTCGGGGGCGCCGCCATGTGCGGCGCCCTGCTGCTGAGCGGCTGTGCCAATCACATGTCGCAACGCAGCGAGCACGAGGAACGCATCGAGCGCAAACTGCTCGCCCACAGCCTGCAGATCGATGTCGGCTCGCCAACTGTGCTTGAGCTGCCGCAACGTCGTGTGCGCATCAATGAACAGAAGACCTTCGAGGTCACCGAGTTCGATGTCACACGTCATTACGACCGCTACACCCCATACCAACCCTGGCGCGAAGTCTACGAGATTCCGCTGGGCGCGGTGGCTATTGTCGCCGGGGTAGGTGCCAATGTGCTTAATGTGTTCATGTTCGGGCAACTGCCTGACAGCGTGACCAAAGACTGGATCAACTACGGCTTTGCAGGGGTAAACCCGGCGATGAACGTGCAGTCCCATGGCCGCGCCGAGCAGAACCTGGCGGGGATTGATGATGTTCAGCGTGACAAGCGCCTGGAATATTCAAGCCTGCCCTGGGCCGAACGCCCGGTGGTGATCAAGGCTGGCAAACAGACCCACGAGCTGACCACAGACCGCAATGGCGTGCTGCGCCTCAACCTGCTGGACAGCCCTTTTGCCGAACAGGATCTCAATCACGTCGGCAAGCTGACCATCATGGTGGAAGACGCCCAGGACGAAACCCATTCCGATTCGACCCTGTCGATCAGCAGTCACCTGCGCGGCAAGCTGCTCGAAGCACATAACCTGATCTACGACGACCTGGAGGGTGACGACGTCAACCAATGGGTACATCGGGTCAAACGCCTGTCGGAACTGGGGCTGGAAGAAGAAGCCAGCGAACTGGAACAAAGCCTGATCGAACTCACGCGCAACGATCCTGAGTTGCAACGTGAATTCCTTCAATCCTTGACCAAAAATGCCGGGAGACTGGTAGCGGATCCCGGCGTCAGCTGACGCAACTCTGACATGTGGGAGCGGGCTTGCTCGCGATGATATGGCTGCGGTTTTCCTGACAGACCGCACGCCAGCATCGCGAGCAAGCCCGCTCCCCCAACCAGCAAACCAGCCTACCCCTTGAACAGCTCCAGCTGCTCAAAACCAGTGTTCAAATCATGCAAACGCACGCCCAGCCCGAGCAATCGCACGGGCCTGGCACCGCGCGCAAACGCCTGGCTCAACAACCCCTGATAACTCTCAAGGTCGCGCCCGGCACCGGATTGCTCCAGCGTGGTCTGGGTAAAGTCATGGAACTTCACTTTGACAAACGGCTTGCCGGGGCGATAACTGCTGTCGATACGGCCAATACGCCGGTTCAGGGTCTCTAGCAACTCCGGGAGTTTCTCCAGGCAAGAGGCCAGATCTGGCAGGTCAGTATCGTAAGTGTTTTCCACGCTGACTGACTGACGCCGACTGTCACTTTGCACCGGACGCTCATCAATCCCCTGCGCCAACCCCCACAACCGCTCACCAAAACTGCCGAATTCCCGCACCAGAGCCAGTTTGTTCCAATCACGCAGTTGCAGGCAGGTTTCGATACCCAGGCGCCCAAGCTTGTCCGCCGTGACTTTGCCCACGCCATGCAGCTTATTGACCGGCAAGGCAGACACGAAATCATCAACCTGATCAGGGGTGATCACGAACAAGCCGTTGGGCTTGCGCCAGTCACTGGCAATTTTGGCCAGAAACTTGTTGGGGGCTACCCCGGCCGACACCGTGATATGCAACTGATTGGAAACGCGCCGGCGGATGTCCTGAGCTATGCGCGTGGCACTGCCGGCAAAATGCGGGCTGTCGGATACATCCAGATAGGCTTCATCCAGAGACAGCGGCTCAATCAGCTCGGTGTAGTCGCGCAAGATGCCGTGAATCTCTCTGGACGCTTCTTTATAAGCATCCATCCTGCCGTTGACGATAACCAGGTCCGGGCACAGCTTGAGCGCATGCCGGGACGCCATTGCCGAGCGCACGCCATAAGCCCGAGCTTCATAATTACAGGTCGAGATGACCCCGCGCCGATCAGCCGAGCCCCCGACAGCCATCGGCTTGTTTGCCAGGCTCGGGTCATCACGCATCTCAATAGCGGCATAGAAACAGTCACAGTCGACGTGGATGATTTTGCGCTGCGTCATGTAAGGCGGTGTTCTTCAAGGAGGTAGGCAATACTCGGCGCAAGTATGTCACCGCGAACTGTATATAGCACCAGTAGTCTTGATTCTCCCCGACAGACGCGGGAAAAATCGCAGCTGAATTGTTTTTTTCAATCGAATCTCTACCCTCAATAGAGCTACACCCCATACGGAACAGGGCCTGCAGGTCTTTTTATAGCTGTATTTTCTAGCTAAGCAATTGACGCATAACGAATTTTTCTAAATTAACGTTTGACAGCCCAGCGTATCGCTGTAGAATCCACCCCACAGACGCGGGATGGAGCAGTCTGGTAGCTCGTCGGGCTCATAACCCGAAGGTCGTCGGTTCAAATCCGGCTCCCGCAACCAAACATCAAAAAAGGCTACTCGAAAGAGTGGCCTTTTTTGTGCGCGTGTGCTTTGTGCTGCCACCCAACCCGTAGCAGCTGCTACGGACCGAACTGCCCATATCCAAAATCAATGCCAGCTTTGATCTTATTTAACTCATTTATACATTAAAGGTTGACTCCCCCGCCCATCACTGTAAAGTGCGCCCCACAGACGCGGGATGGAGCAGTCTGGTAGCTCGTCGGGCTCATAACCCGAAGGTCGTCGGTTCAAATCCGGCTCCCGCAACCAAACATTAAAAGGCTGCTCGAAAGAGTGGCCTTTTTTGTGCCCGGGTGTTTTTGCCCTCCTCCTGCCAAATGCAGAGCATGGATTAAAACCGGGTATTTCAAGCGGTTACGTGATTTAAGGGTTGACACCTTAACGATTCGCTGTAGAATCCACCACACAGACGCGGGATGGAGCAGTCTGGTAGCTCGTCGGGCTCATAACCCGAAGGTCGTCGGTTCAAATCCGGCTCCCGCAACCAAACATCAAAAAGGCTACTCGAAAGAGTGGCCTTTTTTGTGCGCGCTCGAAAAGTCAGAGACAAGCGTTTATTGACATTAAACGTCATATTTCTGAAAGTCCGTTCATCTATGCTGTCCGCCAACAATTAACCTTTTTTCTCAGACCAATCCTGAACCTCAGGCAAACGGCTGAACACATTTAGAAATATTTTAACCAAAAGGATTGGTAACTTGAGCCTATGCCTCCATCCTATCGCGCACGATCCACGAGGTGATTGATGCCCGATAACTCGCCAGAACCCAAAGAAGCCGTTACAGCAGCCCACCCCATAGCCGCGACCCGATTGCGCTGGCTGGATTTGCTGAGCAAGTATCGCCAGCCCATTGGGCTCGCGCTCACGCTGCTGTTATTTGCAATAGCACTGATTGCGTGTCGCCATCTGTTAAGCGAACTTGACCTGTACGCCCTGCATGACTCGATCCTCGAAGTTCCCAAGCCCGCCCTCTTCGGTGCCGTGGCTGCGACTGCCGCGGGTTTTATCATCCTGCTCGGTTATGAGTGGTCAGCCAGCCGCTATGCGGGGGTAAAACTGCCACCCAAAACCCTGGCACTGGGCGGCTTTACCGCCTTTGCCATTGGCAATGCCATCGGCCTGTCGCTGCTGTCCGGCGGCTCTGTGCGGTATCGCCTTTATGCCCGGTATGGCGCGGGGGCGTCAGAAGTCGCCCATATGACTCTGTTTGCCAGCCTGTCGCTGGGCTGCGCCCTGCCACCGCTGGCGGCACTGGCCACATTGAGCAATTTGCCCGCAGCCTCCGCCGCCCTGCATATCCCGGCCTGGATATTGGGTGCTATCGCTTTTGCGGTGCTGGCCCTGTTTGCCTTGCTGGCAATAGGAATCTACCGCCGACGCCTGCCCGAGCAGCCGATCCCGGACAACCTGCTGGTCAAGGCCGGGCGCCGCACATTGCGCCTGCCAAGTGCGCGCCTGACCTTGCTGCAACTGGTCATTACCGCTCTGGACGTCGCGGCCGCCGCCACGGTGCTCTATCTGCTGCTGCCTGAAGCACCGCCCTTCGGCGCATTTATGCTCGTTTACCTGCTGGCCCTGGCGGCCGGCGTGCTCAGCCACGTCCCCGGCGGTGTCGGGGTGTTTGAGGCAATCTTGCTGGCAGCCTTCGCCGACAAGCTCGGCGCCGCACCATTGGCGGCAGCCCTGCTGCTGTATCGCATGATCTATGTGATTCTGCCGCTGCTGATTGCCTGCCTGATGCTGCTGATGACCGAAGCTCAGCGCCTGATTCACGCCCGCCAAAGCCTGCGGGTTGCGTCAGGCCTGGCCGCTCCGGTACTGGCCGTGCTGGTATTCATGTCCGGCGTGGTTTTGCTGTTCTCCGGCGCCACACCGGAAATCGACACGCGCCTCGAACACATCGGTTTTCTGATCCCCCATCGCCTGGTCGACGCTTCGCACTTTGGCGCCAGCCTGATCGGCGTGCTCTGCCTGCTTTTGGCCCAGGGCCTGCGCCGCCGCCTGTCCGCCGCCTGGATGCTGACCACTATCCTGTTGCTGGTCGGCGCCGTACTGTCCCTGCTGAAAGGCTTCGACTGGGAGGAAGCCACTATCCTGGTTCTCACCGCCAGCCTGCTGGGCCTGTTCCGCCGCTCTTTCTACCGCCCGAGCCGCCTGACCGAACTGCCCTTTTCACCGCTATATCTGGTGGCCAGTGTCTGCGTACTGGGCGCCTCGATCTGGTTGCTGTTGTTCGCCTATCAGGACGTTCCTTATAGCCATCAACTGTGGTGGCAGTTCACCCTTGACTCGGACGCACCACGGGGCCTGCGCTCGCTGCTGGGTGCCGCGGTACTGCTGGTGGTCGTATCCCTGACCTGGTTGCTGCGCACTGCCCGCCCGGTGATCCACCTGCCCGATGCCACCGAACTGGAAAAGGCCGGCAAGATCATCCTTGCCTCCGACCAGCCCGACGGCGGCCTCGCGCTGACCGGTGACAAGGCCTTGCTGTTCCACCCCGACGACAACGCCTTCCTGATGTACGCTCGCCGCGGGCGCAGCCTGGTGGCGCTGTACGACCCGATCGGACCGCCCCAGCAACGTGCCGAGTTGATCTGGCAGTTTCGCGACCTGTGCGACACCGTTCATGCCCGCCCCGTGTTCTATCAGGTACGCGCCGAGAACCTGCCGTTCTATATGGACATCGGCCTGACCGCGATCAAGCTCGGTGAAGAAGCCCGGGTCGACTTGCACCGCTTTGATCTCGAAGCCAAGGGCAAAGAGATGAAGGACCTGCGCTACACCTGGAACCGTGGCACCCGTGACGGCCTGTCACTGGAAATCCACGAACCGGGTGAGGCACCAATGGATGAGCTCAAGGTCATTTCCGACGCCTGGCTCACCGGCAAGAATGTGCGGGAAAAAGGCTTCTCACTCGGGCGCTTCAGCGAGGACTACATCAAGCACTTTCGCATCGCGATCATTCGCTTTGAAGGCAAGCCGGTGGCCTTTGCCAACCTGCTTGAGACCCACAGCCATGAGCTGTCGAGCCTCGACCTGATGCGTGCCCACCCGGACGCGCCGAAACTGACCATGGAATTCATGATGGTCGGCCTGATTCAGCATTATAAAAAGCATGGATACGCCCGTTTCAGCCTGGGAATGGTACCTCTGTCCGGCCTGCAACCGCGTCGCGGCGCACCCTTGACCCAACGTTTGGGTTCGATGCTGTTCCAGCGCGGCGAGCACCTGTACAACTTCCAGGGTTTGCGTCGCTTTAAAGACAAATTCCAGCCCGACTGGGAACCTCGTTATATGGCCGTACCCGCCGGACTTGATCCGCTGGTGGCACTGGCTGATACCGCCGCCCTGATTGCAGGCGGCTTGACTGGATTGGTGAAACGTTAATGAAACATCGTTCCTGGCGGTTTTTGTTGCTTGCCTTGATAGTTCTGGTCGCCCTGGCAGCAGGCGGCTATTGGTGGTGGAATCGCCCGGCTCCGGAACCGACGATTGAACACCTGGGCCAGACCGATGGCTCGACCCTGACCAGGGTCACACCCGGACAGAGAGCCCAGGCCCGGGTGGTGATTGCCACTCCGGCCGAAGAAGCCCTGAACGACAAGCAACTCATGGCCCTGAGCCGCGCAGGCAAGGCGCAACTGGTGCAAGTGATCCTGCCCAAGGACGACTGCACCCTGCAACAGCAAGCACTGCAAACCGCGCTACAGCAGCTCAAGGGGCCTGCAACCCTGGTCAGCGGCATAGGCCCTGGGGCCACTCTGGCCTGGCGCTGGCTGGCCGCGCAAACCAACGACAAGGCGCAAGCCGTATCGGTGGGTTTCAAGCTGGAAGAACCCGGCTGCACACTGCCCGTTCCGAAAACTGCCACCCACGGTAACTGGCTGGTGGCCTGGAACGACAACCCTGATGACCCGAGCGCGGCTTTTGTACGCGATCAACCGAATGCGCAGACCAGCATCAGCGACTACGACATTCACTACCCACAAGTCCTGAGCAACGAGCTGCGCAAAATCCTGGTGGGCGATGAAAACGGCGGGCTGAGCATGCCGGTGGTCGAAGTACCTGCCGGCCAGCAAAACAGCACCGTGACCCTGTTCCTCTCCGGTGATGGAGGCTGGCGGGATCTGGACCGTGACGTGGCGGGCGAGATGGCCAAGATCGGCTACCCGGTGGTGGGCATCGACATGCTGCGCTACTACTGGCAGCACAAGACCCCCGAGCAAAGCGCCACCGACCTCACCGAACTGATGCAGCACTACCGGCAAAAATGGGGCACCCAGCGCTTTGTACTGGTGGGCTATTCGTTTGGTGCAGATGTGTTGCCGGCCACCTACAACCGCCTGCCTGAAGCGGAGCAAAAGCGTGTCGACTCGATCATGCTGCTGGCCTTTGCCCGCAGCGGCAGTTTTGAGATCCATGTCGATGGCTGGCTGGGCAAGGCTGGCGCAGAAGCGGATACCGGCGAAGAAATGTCCAAGCTGCCAGCCAGTAAAGTCGTGTGCATCTATGGCGCAGAAGAAGTCGATGAAAGCGGCTGCACTGCCAAGACCGCAGTCGGCGAAAGCCTCAAGCTGCCCGGCGGCCATCACTTCGACGAGAATTACCCGGCCCTCGCCCAGCGCCTGGTGGACCTGATCAAGAAACATCAGGCGACGGCCCAATAAGTCAGCCTTTGTGGGAGCGGGCTTGCCCGCGATAGCAACGACTCGATCTACCAGATACACCGAGCCGCCTGCATCGCGAGCAAGCCCGCTCCCACAGTTACAGGCCCCGGCTTAACCAAAAAAGCCCCGACTCTCGCGAGCCGGGGCTTTTTTATTGCGCCTGGACGGGTTTACATCTCGACCTGCGTCCCCAGCTCAATCACCCGGTTAACCGGCAGCTTGAAGAAGCGCAGGTTGCTGTTGGCATTCTTGAGCATAAAGGCGAACAAGGCTTCACGCCAACGCGCCATACCCACCAGTTTGGAGGTAATCACTGTCTCACGGCTAAGGAAGTAAGTGGTGCGCATCGGGCTGAAATCCAGCTCATCAAGATGGCACAGCTTCAACGCATCAGGCACATCCGGTTCATCCATAAAGCCAAAGTGCAGGATCACCCGGAAGAACCCGTCACCATAGGCGTCCACCTCGAACCGTCGCGAAGCGGGCACTCGCGGCGAGTCTTCGTTGACCACCGTCAGCAATACCACCTGCTCGTGCAGCACCTGGTTGTGCAGCAAGTTGTGCAACAGCGCATGAGGTACGGCATCCGGACGCGCAGTCAGAAACACCGCCGTCCCCTTCACCCGATGCGGCGGCTGTACCCGGATGCTGCTGATAAACAGCGGCAGTGGCAGCGCGCTTTCGTCAAGACGATCCACCAGTAGTTGCTTGCCGCGGCGCCAGGTGGTCATCAGGACAAACAGCACTATGCCCGCCAGCACCGGAAACGCCCCGCCCTGGAAGATTTTCGGCACGTTGGCAATAAAGAACAGACCGTCCACCAGCAAAAAGCCGATCAACACGGGCACGGCCAGAACAGGTGGCCACTTCCACAACAGCAACATCACTGCCGACACCAGAATACTGGTAATCAGCATGGTCCCTGTGACCGCCACCCCATAAGCCGAAGCCAGGGCTCCCGAAGACTCAAAGCCCAGCACCAGCAAAATCACCCCGACCATCAGCGACCAGTTCACCGCGCCAATGTAGATTTGGCCCTGTTCGGCGCTTGAAGTGTGCTGGATATGCATGCGCGGGATATAACCCAGCTGAATTGCCTGATGGGTCAGGGAGAAGGCTCCGGAAATCACGGCCTGGGAGGCAATCACCGTCGCCAGCGTGGCCAGCCCGACCAAAGGAATCAACGCCCAGGCCGGCGCCAGCAGATAGAACGGGTTGCGCGCCGCCTCAGGATTTTCCAGCAGCAAGGCGCCCTGGCCAAAGTAGTTGAGCACCAGCGCGGGCAACACCAGGATGAACCAGGCCCGGGCAATCGGCTTGCGACCAAAGTGGCCCATATCGGCATACAGTGCCTCGGCGCCGGTCAGCGCCAGCACCACGGCACCCAGAATGGCAACGCCCATGCCAGGGTGAGAAACAAAGAACCGCACGCCCCATAGCGGGTTCAGCGCATTGAGCACTTCAGGGTGCTGAACGATACCGTGGATCCCCAGGCCGCCCAGCACCACAAACCACACCACCATGACTGGCCCGAACAGCTTGCCGATACTGGCCGTGCCATGGCGCTGAATCAAAAACAGCAGCACCAGCACAATCAAGGCCAGCGGCACGACCCAATGCTCCAGGCCGTCGAATGCCAGCTCAAGCCCTTCTACGGCGGATAGCACCGAGATCGCCGGGGTAATCATGCTGTCGCCGTAAAACAGTGCCGCACCGATCAACCCCAGGATCACCAGCACCGAACGCAACTTCGGATAAGGCGACGCCGCACGCCTGGCCAGTGCGGTCAGGGCCATGATGCCACCCTCCCCTTCGTTGTCGGCGCGCAGGATAAACAGCACGTACTTGATCGAGACCACCCAGATCAGCGACCAAAGGATCAGCGCCAAAATACCGAAGACACCGTCATGGTTGACCTGCACACCATAGCCGCCGGAAAACACCTCTTTGAGGGTGTACAACGGGCTGGTACCAATATCGCCGTACACCACTCCGACCGCTGCAACCAGCATCCCGATAGGCTTGGCCTTCGAGTGACCGTCTTCTGCCGCCTGACTGCTTGCCTGCCCCATCAACCACTCCTACGACCATTGACCGCGTTTCTTAATGGCTTGCGCTACATTTGATCAGCAGCATGCGCTGATTTCCCGAGTGTTAGCTACGGCTCCTGCCTACAAAATCACGTTAGTTAAAAACCCTGCTTTCGCAACGGCGCGCAGCATAGCGCAGCACTCGTCGCAAATCCCCGTATAACGCTGGTCAAGTGCGTTGACCATAGCTAAAATTGCGCACTTTTTTTGATCAGAGGCGCAATAAGCGCCCGTTCGTCGTGCAGCCTTTACGGGCATGTAACGTCACTACATACCGAGGTTCGCCATGTCCACCGTTACCACCAAGCCAGCCAACCCAAAGGTTGGCTTTGTTTCCCTGGGTTGCCCGAAAGCACTGGTCGACTCCGAGCGCATCCTTACGCAACTGCGCATGGAAGGCTATGACGTCGTCTCAACCTATCAGGACGCCGACGTCGTGGTGGTCAACACCTGCGGCTTTATCGACAGCGCCAAGGCCGAATCCCTGGAAGTGATCGGCGAAGCCATCAAGGAAAACGGCAAGGTCATCGTGACCGGCTGCATGGGTGTCGAAGAAGGCAATATCCGCGACGTGCACCCAAGCGTACTGGCCGTGACCGGCCCGCAGCAGTACGAGCAGGTAGTCAACGCCGTGCACCAGGTGGTGCCGCCGCGCCAGGATCACAACCCGCTGATCGACCTGGTGCCGCCACAGGGCATCAAGCTGACGCCACGTCACTACGCCTACTTGAAGATTTCCGAAGGCTGCAACCACAGCTGCAGCTTCTGCATCATCCCGTCGATGCGCGGCAAGCTGGTCAGCCGCCCGGTGGGTGACGTGCTCGACGAAGCCCAGCGCCTGGTCAAGGCCGGCGTCAAAGAGCTGCTGGTGATTTCTCAGGACACCAGCGCCTACGGCGTTGACGTCAAATACCGCACCGGCTTCTGGAACGGTGCTCCGGTCAAGACGCGCATGACCGAGCTGTGCGAAGCCTTGAGCTCTCTGGGCGTATGGGTGCGTCTGCACTACGTTTACCCGTACCCGCACGTTGACGAACTGATCCCGCTGATGGCCGCCGGCAAAATCCTGCCGTATCTGGACATCCCGTTCCAGCACGCCAGCCCGAAAGTGCTCAAGGCCATGAAACGCCCGGCGTTTGAAGACAAGACCCTGGCCCGGATCAAGAACTGGCGTGAAATCTGCCCGGAACTGATCATCCGTTCGACCTTTATCGTCGGCTTCCCGGGTGAAACCGAAGAAGACTTCCAGTACCTGCTCGACTGGCTGACCGAAGCTCAACTGGATCGCGTGGGTTGCTTCCAGTACTCGCCGGTAGAAGGAGCACCTGCCAACCTGCTGGACGCGGCCATCGTGCCGGATGACGTCAAACAGGATCGCTGGGATCGCTTTATGGCCCATCAACAGGCCATCAGCGCAGCACGCCTGCAGATGAAGATCGGCAAGGAAATCGAAGTCCTGATCGATGAAGTCGACGAGCAAGGCGCTGTAGGCCGCTGCTTCTTCGATGCCCCGGAAATCGACGGCAACGTATTTATTGCGACCGAAAAAGATATCAAGCCGGGTGACAAGATCATGTGCCGCGTCACCGACGCCGACGAATATGACCTGTGGGCTGAAGTGATCTAATTCGCGACTGCCTCGTAAAAAGCCCTGCCGCTCTCGCGCCAGGGCTTTTTTTACGGCTATCGTAAACCCATTGCCTTCCACACCTGTGTCAGGAGACACGCTCGATGCAACAACAATGGGTCATTCATACCCCACGTCTTACGGACTTCGCCGAACTAACCGACGTATGGGAAGCATCTGTTCGTGCCACCCATGATTTTTTACCTGACAGCTATATTCAACTTCTGCGCGGCCTGGTCAAAGACCAATATCTGGACGCCGTCATGCTGATCTGCTGCAAGGACCCGGTCAGCAAACGCATTACCGGCTTTGCCGGAGTCGCGGCCGGCAAGGTTGAAATGCTGTTTGTTCACCCGGATTACCGGGGGCAAGGCATCGGCAAGTGCCTGTTAATGTTCGCCATCAATGAACTGAATGCCGAACGCCTCGACGTCAATGAGCAAAACTCGCAAGCCATCGGCTTTTACCTCAAACAGGGGTTTGAGGTGATCGGGCGCTGCGAAAAAGACGGCATGGGCCAGCCCTATCCCCTGCTGCACCTGCGGTATAAACGCCCAGCACGTGCATAAGGCAAATGTTGCCGGGCTTAACCGGCGCCAGGCGGGTACAATAGCCGCCCAATTCCTTTACGGCCCCTGTCATGTCTGAACCGATACGTCTCTCCAAACGCCTCATCGAACTCGTCGGCTGCTCCCGCCGTGAGGCCGAACTGTTCATTGAAGGTGGCTGGGTCACGGTAGATGGCGAAGTCATCGACGAGCCACAGTTCAAGGTCGACAACCAGAAAGTCGAGCTGGACCCTGAAGCCAAGGCCACCGCGCCCGAGCCTGTGACCATTTTGCTCAACGCCCCGGCGGGCCTGGATACCGACAGCGCCATGGCGTTGATCGGCCCGGACACCCTGAGCGAAGAACACCGCTTCGGCAAGCGCCCGCTCAAGGGCCACTTCCTGCGCCTGAGCGTTGGCAATGAGCTGCAAGCCAACGCCAGCGGCCTGCTGGTGTTTACCCAGGACTGGAAGATCGTGCGCAAGCTGACGGCCGATGCCAGCAAGATCGAGCAGGAATACGTGGTCGAGGTCTCTGGCGAAATGGCCCCCCACGGTCTGAACCGTCTCAACCACGGCATGACTTACAAGGGTCGCGAGCTGCCTGCGGTCAAGGCCAGCTGGCAGAGTGAAAACCGCCTGCGTTTTGCGATGAAAAATCCGCAACCAGGTGTGATTGCCCTGTTCTGCCAGGCGGTAGGCCTGACCGTGATTTCCATGCGCCGGATTCGTATCGGCGGCGTGTCGATGGGCAAGTTGCCCGTAGGCCAATGGCGCTATATGAGCGCCAAAGAAAAGTTCTAACGACTTACAGCCCTACCCCGAACATTTCGACACCGCAGCAATGCCTGCGGTGCTTACTGCTGAATATCAGGATTACCCAAATGATTCATAACGACGTACTGCGCAGCGTGCGCTACATGCTCGACATCAGCGACAACAAGGTTGTCGAAATCATCAAGCTTGGTGGCCTGGAAGTTACCAAGGAAGATGTACTGACCTACCTGAAAAAAGACGAAGAAGAAGGTTTTGTACGTTGCCCTGACGACGTGATGGCGCACTTCCTGGATGGCCTGGTGATCTTCAAGCGCGGCAAGGACGAAAGCCGTGCGCCAATGCCGGTCGAGCTGCCGGTGACCAACAACATCATTCTGAAAAAACTGCGTGTGGCCTTCGAACTGAAGGAAGACGACATGCACGCCATCCTCAAGGCTGCGGGCTTCCCGGTGTCCAAGCCCGAGCTGAGCGCCCTGTTCCGCAAGTTCGGCCACACCAACTACCGCACCTGTGGCGACCAGTTGCTACGCAACTTCCTCAAGGGCCTGACCCTGCGCGTTCGCGACTGAAAACACACCTCCTGTGGGAGCGGGCTTGCTCGCGATAGCAGCACCGCAGTGATTCAGATTGACCGAGCCGTCTGAATCGCGAGCAAGCCCGCTCCCACAAGAGCCTGTTCTGACCCACCAGCCCGATATCTCCCATGCCCTACACCGTCTCCCCCATCGGCTTTGTGCGCTCCTGCTTCAAGGAGAAGTTCGCCATCCCGCGCCAGCCACAACTGGCACCGGCCGCCCGTGGCGTGCTGGAACTGGTCGCACCCTTTGACCAGGGCGATGCGGTGCAGGGCCTGGAGCAGGTCAGCCATGTCTGGTTGCTGTTTGTGTTTCATCAGGCACTTGAAGACAAGCCTCGCCTCAAGGTGCGCCCGCCACGCCTGGGCGGCAACAAGTCGATGGGCGTGTTTGCCACCCGCGCCACCCATCGCCCGAACGGCATCGGCCAGTCAGTGGTCAAGCTGGACAAGGTAGAAGCCAATCGCCTGTGGATTTCCGGCATCGACCTGCTCGACGGCACGCCGATTCTGGATATCAAACCCTATGTGCCCTACGCCGATATCATCAGCGATGCCAGCAATGGCATGGCCAGCGCCGCACCGGTATTGATCCCCGTGCGATGGGCCGACAGCGCCCTGCAACAGGCCCACAGGGAAGCCCTGCGCCTTCAGGAGCCGCTGGTGGAGCTGATCGAGCAATGCCTGGCGCAAGATCCACGCCCTGCTTACCAGACGCCCACAGCCGAACGAGAATACGGCGCGCAGTTCTGGGATCTGGATGTACGCTGGCATTACCCCGAGCCTGGTTTGATCCGTGTGCTTGAGGTGATTCCCAAGCCGTGACCTGAAACGCAATGTGGGAGCGGGCTTGCTCGCGATTACGGCCTGTCAGTCACCCATGCGGTGGCTGAGACTCCACAATCGCGGGCAAGCCCGCTCCCACATTTGTATCGATCTGCGTTTGTTACTTCTCGACGAAAGCACGCTCGATCAGGTAATCACCCGGCTCCCGCATACGCGGCGAAACTTTCAGGCCGAAGCTGTTAAGCACTTCGCTGGTCTCGTCGAGCATGCTCGGGCTGCCGCACAACATGGCACGGTCGTCCTGCGGGTTGATCGGCGGCAGACCGATATCGCTGAACAGCTTGCCGCTGCGCATCAGATCGGTCAGGCGGCCTTCATTCTCGAATGGCTCGCGGGTCACGGTCGGGTAGTAGATCAGCTTTTCACGCAGCGCTTCGCCGAAGAATTCGTTCTGCGGCAGGTGCTCGGTAATGAATTCGCGGTAAGCGACTTCATTGACGTAACGCACACCGTGGCACAGGATCACTTTTTCGAAACGCTCGTAGGTTTCCGGATCCTGGATAACGCTCATAAAGGGCGCCAGACCGGTGCCGGTGCTGAGCAGATACAGATGCTTGCCCGGCTTCAAGTCGTCCAGCACCAGCGTACCCGTAGGTTTTTTGCTGATGATGATCTCGTCGCCTTCCTTCAAGTGCTGCAACTGGGAGGTCAGCGGGCCATCAGGCACCTTGATGCTGAAGAACTCCAGATGCTCTTCCCAGTTCGGGCTGGCAATCGAGTAGGCACGCATAAGCGGACGGCCATTGGGCTGTTGCAGGCCGATCATCACGAACTGACCGTTCTCGAAGCGCAAGCCCGGGTCACGGGTACACTTGAAGCTGAACAGGGTGTCGTTCCAGTGATGAACACTGAGGACACGTTCGTGGTTCATGTTGCTCATGTACGGGGCTCCTAAATTCGCCTGCGCTGACTATGGGCGCGATTGCACAGCATTCTAATGGCGGCGACAATATCTGTTAACTGAATTATCAAGATAAGGGTTATCGGTTATATCGATATGCGATTTACTCTCAGACAACTCCAGGTTTTCGTCGCCGTCGCCCAACAAGAGAGCGTGTCTCGCGCTGCCGGCTTGTTGGCCCTTTCACAATCTGCTGCCAGTACCTCGATCACCGAACTGGAGCGCCAGACCAGCTGCCAGCTGTTCGACCGTGCCGGCAAGCGCTTGAGTCTCAACGCACTGGGCCGGCAATTGCTGCCACAGGCTGTCGCATTACTGGATCAGGCCAAGGAGATCGAAGACCTGCTTAATGGCAAGTCCGGTTTTGGCTCATTGACCGTCGGCGCGACACTGACCATCGGCAACTACCTGGCCACCCTGCTGATCGGCAGCTTTATGCAGGCGCACCCGGAAAGTCAGGTCAAGCTGGTGGTTCAGAACACGGCTCATATCGTGCAACAAGTCGCCCACTACGAAATTGATCTGGGTCTGATCGAAGGCGATTGCGCCCACCCGGATATTGAAGTGCAGAGCTGGGTCGAGGATGAACTGGTGGTGTTTTGCGCCCCGCAGCATCCACTGGCGGCTCGTGGCCGCGCCACACTTGACGAGCTGACCCGTGAAGCCTGGATTTTGCGCGAACAAGGCTCGGGAACTCGCCTGACGTTCGACCAGGCCATGCGCCATCATCAAACGTCGCTCAATATTCGCCTGGAACTGGAACACACCGAAGCGATCAAGCGCGCCGTTGAGTCGGGGCTGGGCATTGGCTGCATCTCACGCCTGGCGTTGCGTGACGCTTTCAGGCGCGGCAGCCTGGTGGCAGTGGAAACGCCTGAACTGGATCTGGCCCGGCAGTTCTTCTTTATCTGGCACAAAAAGAAGTATCAGACATCCGCCATGCGCGAATTTCTGGAGCTGTGCCGCGCCTTCACCGCCGGGGTTCAGCGCAGCGACGAGATCGTATTGCCAACCATTGCTTAAAGCAGGATCACTGCCCACACCACGGCAATCATGGTCAGCACCACAAACTGGGCAGCGCTGCCCATGTCCTTGGCGTTTTTCGACAAGGGGTGCAGGTCGAGGGAGATTCGGTCAACCACCGCTTCAATGGCCGAGTTCAACAACTCGACAATCAATGCCAGCAGGCACACAGCGATCAGCAATGCGCGCTCTACGCGGCTCACATTTAGCAAGAAGCTCAGCGGGATCAGGATCACGTTGAGCAGCACCAACTGCCGAAAAGCCGCCTCGCCCGTAAAGGCTGCGCGCAAACCGTCCAGCGAGTAACCGCCAGCATTCAAAATCCGTTTAAAACCGGTTTTACCCTTGAAAGGCGACATAGATAGGCAACTGCACAAAAAATGAGAGGGGAACGCTAGTTCACGCTTCGTCAAAAAAGCGTGAAGATTCGCAGATTAATGACTCGAAATTGATTCAAGTTGCTGCAAGAGTAGCGCGGCCTGGGTGCGAGTGCGAACTCCCAGCTTGCGGAAAATCGCCGTAACATGGGCCTTGATGGTTGCCTCGGAAACGCTTAGCTCATAAGCGATCTGCTTGTTCAGCAAACCTTCGCAGACCATGGTCAGCACGCGGAACTGCTGGGGCGTCAGGCTGGCCAGCCCTTCGCTGGCCGCTTTGGCCTCGGCCGAGACCTGAACATCCTCAAACGCCTGGGGCGGCCATGACACATCACCATCCAGTACGGCACGTACGGCCTTCTGGATGTCTTCCAGCGAACTGGATTTCGGAATAAAGCCGCTGGCTCCGAACTCGCGGGAACGCACCATGATCGAGGCTTCTTCCTGGGCCGACACCATCACCACCGGAATTTGCGGGTATTGGCCACGTAACAACACCAGGCCGGAGAAACCGTAAGCACCCGGCATGTTCAAGTCGAGCAGTACCAGATCCCAATCTGCCTTTACCGCCAGCTGTGCTTCAAGCTCGGCAATACTGGCGACCTCTACCAGGCGAACATCAGAGCCCAGACCCAGGCTCACGGCCTGGTGCAGGGCACTGCGAAACAGTGGATGGTCGTCGGCAATCAGGATTTCGTATGTGGCCATTGTTTAAATGATCCCGTTTTTCAGGCGAGCACTGATCAATTCCAGCACTCGCTAAGGCAACTCGAGCAAAAGCTCAAAGACTGTGCGTCAAAGGGCGCGATTTACGCGAAACGTCGGCAAATATAAGTGTTTTGACAGCTGCGATAGCCGAATCGGCGCCAAGCATGCCCAGCGAAACAAGGGTGGTCAAGCTGAAAACCTGACACCCGGGTCCACGTAGAACCCCTTAGAGCGCCATCATCGAAAAACCCGCCATGCTGCGCGCTTACATCTGTTGGAAAATTGTAGCGCTACTTCTTTAGTCTATTGAGCCCGATTCTGGGGAAGGTCTTTTACAAAAACGCCCAGTTCCTGGTGCGCTGCGCTGGACTCATTGATCGGCAACTGGTTCTTGGCATCCAGATAATGCTGACTGAAGACATCGAAGTAGGCATCCAGCGCACTTGAGGCCTGGGAGTCACCGGCAAGTTCAAGACACAGGCTGGCAACTTCCGCGGTACACAGATGCTCGCTGCGGGTAGAGCGGCGCAAGCGGTAACGCGAAAGCCGCTCAGGCAGCAGGCTCAAAATCGGCAAGGTGTCGAAGTACGGGCTTTTGCGGAAAATCTTGCGTGCTTCGGTCCAGGTGGCATCCAGCAGAATAAACAACGGACGCTTGCTGCTGTCCAGATCCACCGTGTGCGTTACCCGCTCAGGCGCGACGTACTCGCCGGGAAACACCAGATACGGCTGCCATTGTGGATCGGCCAGCAACGCCAGCAAGGCTTCGTCGGTTTCAGTGCGTGACCAGATAAAGGCAAAATTGTCTTTGACCACATCTGCGATCAACCAGCCGGTATTGCTGGGCTTGAACACTTCCTTTTTAGTCATGACCAGACACACCCCCGAACGTGTCTCGACCCGGGGTCGCCAGCTGCACAGGCAGTGGCTTTCGATCACACGGCAGGTATGGCAACGCGGAGCCCGCGAGCCGCGGGCCAGGTAGGGTTTGGTGCTCTCCTCTTCACGCTCGTCTCGTAAACGGGCTACAGCATTCGGGGAAAAGGTCGTCAGGGTCATGATTTTTACTTTAAAGGCGCCAAGCGTCCATTCGCCAGAATTGGCGCATAAACGGATTCACAATAGAAAGGAGCCAAGTTTACCAGAGGCGCGATTCCATGACCTTTGGCATTTCCTGCATGGCTATGCTGACCTATACTCCCGCGCCACTGAACGCACAGATATATGGCCTGTCCAAGTCTGCGTCACTGAAATCAGGAGAGATTCATGCTGCGCCATATCATTCCGACCGTCGCTCTAATGCTTGCACTGCCTCTGGCCGCACACGCAGCCTCTCTCAAGGATTTTGAGCTGAACAAAACCTTGCTCAAGGTTGCAGAGAAAAGTAATGAAGGCAAACCGCGAGCAATCAATGCAGACCTGCTGGATAAAGGCTTTACGGTAGACGGCACTGTGCTGATCAACAACCTGGAAGCCAGCCCGACACTGGCCGCCCAGATGCGCTCCAACCCAGAAGAGACCGTGCCGCAACTGGGTCGCAGCGTGTGCAGCAATGCAGGTTTCCGTACCCTGATGGCTCAAGGCGCCACGCTGCGCTACAGCTTCAGGGAGTACAAAACCAACAGCCCGGTCCTGATCCAGGATTTCCGCGCTGAAAACTGTCAGCGCAAAAAGTAAATCCCCCGCCACGCCGTACCCCGTACGGCGTATGACCCCGCTCTGCAGCCCTGCCTCCTTCCGCTAAACTTCATGTATGTCAGGCAATTAGCTATTGCCAGTCAAGACATCTCAGGACCATCATCGAAGCATCATTGTGACACTCAGTGTCTCAGCGCCTGCTCAGGTTGCGGCGTTTTCAAGGATGTTGCGTAGAAGGAGAAATACATGCCTGATCAATCCAATGACTCCCTGACGCTGTTTTTCCAGGAGCAGGGTCTTGAGCTTGCACAAGAAGTGGACGAGCAACTGCAGCGGGTTGCACCCGACAGCCCTAACCGGGCGCTTTACCGCGAGATGCTGCTGACCGTATTGCGCATGGCCCATGACGACCTTGATCGCTGGAATGCCAAGATCACCCTGCAAGCCATTCGCGAACTGGAAAAAACCTTTCGCACCCTGGAGCAGTTCAAGGGCCGTCGCAAAGTCACGGTCTTCGGCTCGGCCAGAACCCCGGTAGAACACCCGCTCTATGCCCTGGCACGGGAAATGGGCAGCGTGCTGGCCAAGTCCGACATGATGGTCATTACCGGCGGCGGCGCTGGCATCATGGCTGCCGCCCATGAAGGTGCAGGCCTGGCTCACAGTTTGGGGTTCAATATCACCCTGCCGTTCGAGCAACGGGCCAACCCCACCATCAATGGCACGCCCAATGTTCTGGCGTTTCACTTTTTCTTTACCCGCAAACTGTTTTTCACCAAGGAAGCAGATGCTCTGGTGATGTGCCCGGGCGGTTTTGGCACGCTGGATGAAGTGCTGGAAGTAGTGACCCTGATGCAAACGGGTAAAACCCCGTTGGTGCCGGTAGTTTTACTGGATGTGCCGGGGGGCAAGTTCTGGCAGGGGGCGCTGGACTTTATTCACAACCAGCTGGAAGCCAACCAGTACATCCTGCCCAACGATTTGAAGTTGATGCGCCTGGTGCATAGCGCCGAAGAGGCCCTTGCTGAAATCAACCAGTTCTACAGCAACTTCCATTCAAGCCGCTGGTTGAACAAAACTTTTGTGATCCGCATGAAGCGGCCGGTCAGTGTGCAGGCACTCAAGGAGATACAGCAGGCGTTTGCCGATATCTGCCTGAGTGACGGCTTCCATCAAGAGCAATACTGCCACTTTGAACATGACGACCCAAAACTCAACCACCTGACCTGCCTGGGCTTTGCGTTTAGCGGGCGCAATCAGGGACGGCTGCGCGAACTGGTCGACTTTATCAACCTGCCGCAAAACTGGGCTGCAACTGATAATGCGCCTACGGCGCAGATGCACGAGTCGCTGGCTGATTAAGCCGGAATTGGTAAGTGGGCTGGTACTGTGGGAGCGGGCTTGCTCGCGATGCAGGCGGCACGATCTGGCAGGCAAACCGCATTGCCGCCTTCGCAGGCAAGCCTGCTCCCACAGGTTTTGTGGCGCCCACTGAATCCGAACCTTAAAGGGTACGAGCGCCAACAGCTTCAGTCATCAAACTCTCGGCCGCTTAACAGGCGGCCGATCATTTCAAGCGGGTAACCGCGGTAACTCAAAAAGCGCCCCTGGCGGGCACGCTCTTTTGCATCAGCGGGCAACTGACCGGAAAACTTGCGGCGCCAGGTCTCTTCCAGTCGCTCTTGCCAGTCGAAACCGCATTCTCGCAACGCCTCCTCTATATCTCCACGCACCAGCCCACGCTGGCCAAGCTCTTCACGAATTCGCAAAGGGCCATAACCGGAACCGGCACGGTAGTTGATATAGCTTTCAAGGTAACGAGACTCGGACAACAGCCCCTCTTCCGTCAAACGGTCAAGGGCAGCGTCGATCATGTCGGGGCAAGCGCCGCGCTGACGCAACTTGCGCGTCAGCTCGACTCGACCGTGCTCGCGTCGCGCGAGCAGATCCATTGCAGTCCGTCGCACCGCGACGGGGGTATCCAGGACGGCAATCATGGCAGTGATCAGTTATCGCCGTCGGTGGCGTTTTCCATTTCTTCGGCTTCAGCCAGCGCTGCAGCTTCTTTGGCAGCCTTGCTCATTTTTGGCATGACTTTCAGTTCTGCCAGTTCGGCATCGGTTTTTGGCCCGAGCAACTTCTCACGCAGCTGCTTCTCCAGCGCATCCTTGATGTCCGGGTTATCGTCCAGGAACTTGGCGGAGTTGGCCTTGCCCTGACCGATTTTGCTGCCGTTGTAGCTGTACCAGGCGCCAGCTTTTTCAACAAAGCCATGCAGTACGCCCAGGTCAATCATTTCACCGTTCAGGTAGATACCCTTGCCGTACAGGATCTGGAATTCAGCCTGACGGAACGGTGGTGCCACCTTGTTCTTGACCACTTTCACACGGGTTTCGCTACCCACCACCACATCGCCTTCTTTTACGGCGCCGGTGCGGCGGATATCCAGACGTACCGAAGCGTAGAACTTCAGTGCGTTACCACCGGTGGTGGTTTCAGGGCTGCCGAACATCACGCCGATTTTCATGCGGATCTGGTTGATGAAGATAACCAGGCAGTTGGCGTTCTTGATGTTACCGGTGATTTTACGCAGCGCTTGCGACATCAGACGGGCTTGCAGGCCAACGTGGGTATCGCCCATGTCGCCTTCGATTTCAGCTTTTGGCGTCAGTGCAGCAACGGAGTCGATGATGATCACGTCAACCGCATTGGAACGCACCAGCATATCGGTGATTTCCAGTGCCTGTTCGCCGGTGTCAGGCTGTGAAACCAGCAGGTCATCAACGTTTACGCCCAGTTTGGCAGCGTACTCAGGATCAAGGGCGTGCTCGGCATCGACGAAGGCGCAGGTAGCACCGGCCTTTTGCGCCTGTGCAATCACGGACAGGGTCAAGGTGGTTTTACCCGACGACTCAGGGCCGTAGATTTCAACAATACGGCCTTTTGGCAGACCGCCAATGCCCAGTGCGATGTCCAGACCCAACGAGCCGGTGGAGATCGCCGGCACGGCCTGACGCTCCTGGTCGCCCATCAGCATCACGGCTCCCTTGCCGAATTGACGTTCGATCTGACCCAGGGCCGCAGCCAAGGCTTTCTTCTTGTTGTCGTCCATTAAAGTCCTCTCGTAATCAATAAGGCCCGACGGCCGATAACTGTATAAGTAGCCAGTATTATTCCACAGGGTTAGAGGATCGCCTACCCCTGATTTTTTATTTCTCGTACCGTTCGGCGTATTAAACCTTCCAGAGCGGCAATCACGGTTTGCCGGCGCACCTCATCGCGGTTGCCCGCAAAGTGCCTGCGCTCGCTGGATACCTCGTCGCCGGCGCCCCACGCCAGCCACACGGTGCCGACCGGCTTCTCGGGCGAACCGCCCCCCGGCCCGGCCACACCACTGACCGCCACGGCAAATCGCGCCCCGCTTTGGCCCTGCGCACCCTGCACCATCGCCTCGACCACCTCGCGGCTGACCGCCCCCACCCGGGTGAATAAAGGCTCGGGAACCTCCAGTTGCCGGGTCTTTTGCTGGTTGGAGTAGGTCACAAACCCCGCCTCAAACCACGCGGAGCTGCCGGCAATACGGGTGATGGCCTCGGCAATGCCGCCACCGGTGCAGGACTCGGCGGTTGTCACCTGGGCATTGAGAGCCTTTAACAGCAGCCCGAGTTCAGATGCAAGTTGAGATATTTGATCCACTGTCCTCTCCTGATGGCGGGTCTGCGCCATAACCTACACCAAAAAGCGCCTGTTACGGCTCGATCCGCGAGTCACCGGGCGCAGCATCTACCCCGAGCCGCTTCGCGGCCCAGCGCTGGTACAGGCTGATTGCCGCATCTGCACCGGCCAGTGCGGCCAGAATCGACATCCCGGCCGAGTACAGCAGCATAAAGGTCGAGACACCGCACACCACGCACGCGCCCGAACGCAACGCCAGGCGCCGCATCAGTGGCCATCCGCTGGTGCCGTCCTTGTCTGCCCGCCACATCTCGCCAAAAACGCCGCCTACCAAGGCAAGGAGGATGACCAGTAAAACCGGCATTTCCAGTAAGACTTGCGGTTCATTCATCATGTGATCACTCCTGTGTCCTTATTGATAAGCGCCAATTTCCGGTCTGGCTGAAACGTCATACCCCTGCCTGAGATCCATCGTTGGCCGCAATGGAATAAAGACTATGCATGTATGGATATACAGTCAATGCACCAGTGCATATATTTATTCGGACAATTTCAACAAGTCGGCCAAGACATGCAAATACGGTGAGAATTGTCTGTTGGTTGGGTGAAAATACTGCTCGCGAAAGCTGATTCGCGAGCAGGCTCGCTCCCACAGGGTGTTCCAAGAGTTATGGTTAGCGGGCGTACATGCCCCACCAGAACACATGACCAAGAATGACCAGTTGTTCATCCTCGAGATCGTTGTAGGCGTAGTCCTCATCCGGGAACTCGTCGCGATTGAAACTGCGCAAACGAATACCGCCCGCCAGGCGATACACCTGTTTCACCCGCAACTGGCCATTGTGATTGACCGCATACAGGTCGCCATCAACCACTTCGTCAAGGGTACGTTTGCCCGCATTGACTCCCACCGTTGCGCCATCGCGCAGGACTGGCAGCATGCTGTCGCCGCGTACGGTCACGCACTTGGCCTGATCGAACTCCACGCCGTTATGGCGCAGGCTGCGCTTGCCGAAACGCAACCTGGCGCGTTCGCTCTCCTCAATGGCAAAGCGCCCTGAGCCGGCGGCCAGTTCAACCTGACGCAAAAATGGAATGGACACTTCATCGTCCGCCACCGGGGTGTCGTCATCCCACAGGCAAATATCACGCAACTCTGGGTGACGTAGCTCGATTTCAGGCACCCGCACATCCTCCCGGCCGCGCAAGCGATCGGTGCTGATGTGGAAATACTCGGCGATTTTGGAGATATGCCTGTCGGAAGGATCGGCAATTTTGCCGCTCAATATTCGCGACAACGTAGGTTGCGGTACTCCCGTACTGCGGTGAAGCGCCATCGCGCTGATACCGTGCCGGGCCAGCAGCTCTTTAAGGACGGTTGAAACAGTTCGTTTTGACATGGCGGCAATAGTGCTGGCCGTGTTTATTGATGGCAAATGCTATTTCTTCTATTTATAGCAGCCAGTCAGCGCGCCCGGTGCGCACCTGTAGATGCAAGGGGCTGACATGTTAACCTTGCGCCCATTGCGAAAACCTCAGGCCACGGCCTGCCTTTCCCCCACTTCTGAACGAATCCGCCTAAGTCCTGATGAGTAAAAATACTTCCGACCTGTCCAGCCATACCCCGATGATGCAGCAGTACTGGCGCCTGAAGAACCAGCACCCTGACCAGCTGATGTTTTATCGCATGGGCGATTTCTACGAAATCTTCTACGAAGACGCGAAGAAAGCCGCCAAACTGCTGGACATCACCCTCACGGCACGTGGCCAGTCTGCCGGGCAGGCGATTCCGATGTGCGGGATCCCTTACCATGCGGCCGAAGGTTACCTGGCCAAGCTGGTCAAGCTGGGGGAGTCGGTAGTGATCTGCGAGCAGGTCGGCGACCCGGCCACCAGCAAAGGCCCGGTTGAGCGTCAGGTCGTACGCATCATCACCCCGGGCACCGTCAGTGACGAGGCGCTGATGGATGAGCGCCGCGACAACCTGATTGCCGCGGTGCTGGGCGATGAGCGTCTGTTTGGCCTCGCCGTGCTGGATATCACCAGTGGCAACTTCTCGGTGCTGGAGATCAAGGGCTGGGAAAACCTGCTGGCAGAGCTTGAGCGCATCAACCCGGTTGAGCTGATGATCCCGGATGACTGGCCACAAGGCCTGCCAGCGGAAAAACGTCGTGGCGTTCGTCGCCGTGCGCCGTGGGACTTTGAGCGTGACTCGGCCCTGAAAAGCCTGTGCCAGCAGTTCTCAACCCAGGATCTAAAAGGCTTTGGCTGCGAAAACCTGACCCTGGCCATCGGCGCTGCAGGCTGCCTGCTCAGCTATGCCAAGGAAACCCAGCGCACGGCCCTGCCCCACTTGCGCAGCCTGCGCCATGAGCGCCTGGACGACACCGTGGTGCTCGACGGCGCCAGCCGCCGCAACCTGGAGCTGGACACCAACCTGGCCGGCGGTCGCGACAATACCCTGCAATCGGTGGTCGACCGTTGCCAGACCTCGATGGGCAGCCGCTTGCTGACCCGCTGGTTGAACCGTCCGTTGCGCGATTTGAGCGTGCTGCTGGCGCGCCAGTCTTCAATTACCTGCCTGCTCGATGGCTATCGCTTTGAAAAGCTGCAGCCACAGCTCAAGGAAATCGGTGACCTGGAGCGGATCCTGGCCCGTATCGGCCTGCGCAACGCGCGCCCCCGCGACCTGGCCCGCCTGCGTGATGCCTTGAACGCGCTGCCGGAACTGCAAGACGCCATGCTCGGCCTCGAAGCGCCGCACTTGCAGCAACTGGCCACGATCACCAGCACCTACCCCGAACTGGGCGCACTGCTGGAAAAAGCCATCAATGATAACCCACCCGCGGTGATCCGCGATGGCGGCGTGCTTAAAACCGGCTATGACGCCGAGCTGGACGAGTTGCAGGCACTGAGCGAAAACGCCGGCCAGTTCCTGATTGACCTGGAAGCCCGAGAAAAAGCCCGCACCGGCCTGTCCAACCTCAAGGTCGGTTACAACCGGGTCCACGGCTACTTTATCGAGCTGCCAAGCAAACAGGCCGAACAGGCTCCGGCCGATTACATCCGCCGCCAGACGCTCAAAGGCGCCGAACGCTTTATCACCCCTGAGCTGAAAGCCTTCGAAGACAAGGCCCTGTCGGCCAAGAGCCGTGCCCTGGCTCGTGAGAAAATGCTCTATGAGGCATTGCTCGAAGAGATGATCGGCCACCTCGCACCGCTGCAGGACACCGCCGCCGCCCTGGCCGAGCTGGATGTGCTGAGCAACCTGGCCGAGCGTGCGCTGAACCTGGACCTGAACTGCCCGCGCTTTGTTGAAGAGCCGTGCATGCGCATCAGCCAGGGTCGCCACCCGGTGGTCGAGCAAGTGCTGACTACGCCGTTTGTGGCCAACGACCTGGGGCTGGATGACAACACCCGCATGCTGGTGATTACCGGTCCTAACATGGGCGGTAAATCGACTTATATGCGCCAGACTGCATTGATCGTATTGCTGGCCCATATCGGCAGTTTTGTGCCAGCAGCCAGTTGCGAGCTGTCGCTGGTTGACCGGATTTTTACCCGGATCGGTTCCAGTGATGACCTGGCAGGTGGCCGTTCGACCTTTATGGTCGAGATGAGCGAAACCGCCAATATTTTGCACAACGCCACCGAACGCAGCCTGGTGCTGATGGACGAAGTGGGTCGTGGCACCAGTACCTTTGACGGCCTGTCCCTGGCCTGGGCTGCAGCAGAACGTCTGGCCCAGTTGCGCGCCTACACCTTGTTTGCCACGCACTACTTCGAACTGACGGTACTGCCCGAAAGTGAACCGCTGGTCGCCAACGTGCATTTGAGCGCAACCGAGCACAATGAACGTATCGTGTTCCTGCACCATGTTCTGCCGGGCCCGGCCAGCCAGAGTTATGGCCTGGCCGTGGCGCAACTGGCGGGGGTACCGAGTGAAGTCATCAGCCGTGCCCGCGAGCATTTGAGCCGCCTGGAGACCACCAGCCTGCCCCATGAAGTGCCACTTGCGAAGCCTGGCAAAAAGCCTGCGCCACAACAAAGCGACCTGTTTGCCAGCCTGCCGCACCCGGTGCTGGATGACCTTTCCAGGGCCGATCTGGACAACATGACGCCACGTAAAGCGCTCGATTTGCTCTACACATTAAAGACACGCCTTTAAAAGCTGCTAGAATCGCGCGCGGTTCGGGATGCTACTGACCTTTTAGCCTGGTCTTTAGATATCACTCCCGAACCCGGCGAACCCGTTCTGGAAGGGCTTCGCTGCCGCCGCCTGAGGAGAGAATTAGAAATGACCTTCGTCGTCACCGACAACTGCATCAAGTGCAAGTACACCGACTGCGTAGAAGTCTGTCCGGTGGACTGCTTTTACGAAGGCCCGAACTTCCTGGTGATTCACCCGGATGAGTGCATTGACTGCGCGCTTTGTGAGCCTGAATGCCCTGCACAGGCGATCTTCTCTGAAGATGAAGTGCCTGCCGGCATGGAGAATTTCATTCAGTTGAACGTCGAGCTGGCTGAAATCTGGCCAAATATCACTGAACGCAAAGACCCTCTGCCGGACGCGGCCGAGTGGGATGGCAAACCAGGCAAGATCGTCGACCTGGAACGCTGATTCACGTTTAAGCAAAAAGCCCCTTTTGGGGCTTTTTGCGTATTTGACCCGGCGAAAACACTTTAAAACTGGAAGGCAGTCGTCTGCGTAGCAGCAGCCTCGTTCCTACGGCAGCCGCTACGAGAGGCTTGGCTCCTAACCGTTGATTGCGCAGCCCGTGGCCTCTTGAAGCTGCTCGCGGGTGACTCCCGGCGCCAGCTCCACCAGCTTGAGTCCTTGCCCGGTCACATCCAGCACGGCCAGATCGGTGATAATCCGGTCGACCACGGCCACGCCCGTCAGCGGCAGATCACACTGCTTGAGCAGTTTATGGGTGCCGCCCTTGGCCGTGTGCTCCATCAGCACGACAACGCGCTTGACCCCGGCCACCAGGTCCATCGCCCCGCCCATGCCCTTGACCATCTTGCCGGGGATCATCCAGTTGGCCAGGTCGCCCTTCTCGGACACCTGCATCGCCCCCAGAATCGACAAGTTGATATGACCGCCACGAATCATCGCGAACGAATCGGCACTGTTGAAGAAGCTGCTCCCCGGCAAAGTCGTGATGGTTTGCTTGCCGGCGTTGATCAGGTCGGCATCGACTTCATCGTCAGTCGGAAACGGACCAATGCCCAGCAGGCCATTTTCGCTTTGCAACCACACATCCATACCTTCAGGAATGTAGTTCGCCACCAGGGTGGGCAAACCGATACCCAGGTTGACGTAGAAACCGTCCTGCAGTTCTTGGGCGGCACGATGCGCCATTTCTTCACGAGTCCAGGCCATGGTCAGGCGCTCCGCACAGTGCGATGTTCAATGCGTTTTTCCGGCGCAGCGTTGAGCACCAGCCGTTGTACGTAAATCCCGGGCAAATGCACCTGATCGGGCTCGATCTCGCCAACCTCGACAATCTCTTCCACTTCCACCACACACACCTTGGCCGCCATGGCCGCCAGAGGGTTGAAGTTGCGTGCGGTTTTGTTGAATAGCAGGTTGCCGGAGGTATCGGCTTTCCAGGCCTTGACCAGGGCTACATCGGCGCGCAGTGAACGCTCCATGACATACCACTCGCCATCGAACTCCCGGGTTTCCTTGCCTTCAGCTACCAGCGTGCCGTAGCCAGTCTTGGTAAAGAACGCCGGGATACCCGCCCCGCCCGCCCGCAGCTTTTCCGCAAGGGTGCCTTGCGGGGTGAACTCAAGCTCCAGCTCGCCCGCCAGGTACTGGCGCTCGAACTCTTTGTTCTCGCCAACATAGGAAGAAATCATTTTGCGAATCTGGCGCGTTTCCAGCAGTTGCCCCAGACCAAATCCGTCAACCCCGGCGTTATTGCTGATCACCGTCAGCTCGCGCTTGCCGGTATCGCGCAAAGCCGCGATCAGCGCTTCGGGGATACCGCACAAGCCAAAACCGCCTACAGCCAGGGTCATGCCGTCTTCGACCAGGCCTTGCAAAGCGGATTCAGCACTCGAGTAAATCTTGTTCACTTGTTATTCCTCGAATTGTCCACGACACACCACACCGTCGCAGTCTGTTTGCTTCAATCGGGAGAGGAAAACAGCCTGGCAGTTGCCCGCTCCCCCGTTGCTGGCAGCTCTGGCCTGAGGCCAAAGCGTTGCTCAAGTGTAGGGGAAGCCAAGGCAGGAAGGGTTGATTGGAAAAAATAACCGAGAACGATGCCGCCGTTCAGTAATCCTTAATCCGCAATCGCTTAGGATTAATTACATCTGGCTGTGGGACGTTTAACTAAACGATAACAATTTAGCTACAAAATACTTAGCTCGCTAACTTTAAACCCGCGGGCCAGACGTATATAAATGCCATCTGCCATCAAATGGCCCAAAGGGCAAAATCTTCACTCGCCTTATTGCTTGAGCCTACTAGACTCCCTCTCGGATATTGCCGGAGTTTCTTAAAGCTGGGCTTGTGCGCAGCATGTCCAGCCCCGTATCGACCCAGGATTGCGCGTGTGTGTACAGGTCAAAGCTGTCGGGAACCAGCAGCCATTGTCCGAGTATTCCGTCGATATAGGCATGCAGGCAGATGGCAGCACGGCGAACATCCAGATTTTCAGGGAGCTGTTGACGATGAATGGCATTGCTCAGGGCCAGCTCGATCCTGCTGTTGCAATCGAGCATCGCCATCTGGCGTTGAGCCCGTAAATCACACATTTCGTCAGTGAATTCGCACTTATGGAACAAAATTTCATTGATACGCCGGGTTTTTGGGTCAATGGCAACCTGGCGAAACAAGTGAATCAGCAATTGGCGCATGCAGCCAAGCGGGTCGACTTCGTTCTCGCTTTCGCTTGCCCTGGCCATTTCATCCAGAGGCTCATTCAAGCTGTCGAGCATGGCTTGAACCAACTCGGCCTTGTTGCTGAAGTGCCAGTAAATGGCACCACGGGTGACACCCGCCAGTGTGGCGATATCAGCCAGCGTCGTGCGGGCAACCCCGCGCTCATAGAAGGCCTGTTCGGCCGCTTCGAGGATTTTGCTCCGGGTCTCAAGAGCTTCTTCTTTGGTACGACGCACCATGGCAATAAAAACCTCAATCAGAAGGATCCGGGCCTCTACGGTCACTTGCCCGGACCAACATCGGGTGGCGCTTGTTATGCCTTATCCCGGTCTACTACACGCATGAAAAATGGCGCTGTAAGGCTTGGCGAGACAGCGTCCCACTATTTACAAACAGACACGAATGTAAGTATATTACTTAGCAAGCTATTTATCCACCCGGAACAGCTTTCTTTACCCTTCCACTATTCTTGTGCGCTTTCGCGTGCCTGACCCGAGGATCTTCATGCAATTCAAGCCAGCTGTTACCGCTCTGGTTGCTGCCATCGCCCTTGCTTCGCTGCTCAGCGGATGCAAAAAGGAAGAGGCAGCACCTGCCCCGCAAATCCCTCAGGTCGGCGTTGTCACGCTGAAAACCCAGCCATTTACCTTGACCACCGATCTGCCTGGCCGCACCGCGTCATATCGTTCGGCAGAAGTACGCCCGCAGGTAAACGGCATCATCCTCAAGCGCTTCTTTAAAGAAGGCAGTGACGTCAAGATCGGCCAGCAGCTCTATCAAATCGATCCGGCGATCTATGAAAGCGCCGTACTCAGCGCCCGCGCCACCCTGCAATCGGCAAAATCACTGGCTCAGCGCTACAAGCAACTGGTCGCCGAGCAAGCCGTAAGCCGTCAGGAATACGACAACGCCGAAGCCGCCCGCCTGGAAGCAGAAGCCGCGCTGAACACCGCCCAGGTTAACCTGCGCTACACCAAGGTGCTGGCGCCGCTGACCGGCCGCATCGGTCGCTCGCTGTACACCGAAGGTGCACTGGTCACCAGTGGCCAGGCCAACGCTTTGGCCGTGATCACCCAACTGGACCCGATCTACGTTGACGTGACCCAGTCCTCGGTAGAAATGCTCGAACTGCGCCGCGACCTGGCCAGTGGCCGTTTGAAGAAGGCCGGTGAAAACGCCGCCAAGGTCAAGCTGACCCTGCCTGACGGCAGCGAGTACGGCCAGGAAGGTCGCCTTGAGTTCGCCGAAGTCTCGGTTGATGAAACCACCGGTTCCGTCACCCTGCGCGCAGTGTTCCCGAACCCTGACGAAACCCTGTTGCCGGGCATGTTTGTCCACGCGCAGCTGGAAGCAGGCATCGACAGCAATGCCATCCTCGCTCCACAGATCGGCGTGACCCACAACCTCAAGGGCCAACCGACTGCAATGATCGTTGGACCGGACAACAAGGTTGAGCTGCGTGTACTGCAAGCTTCGCGCACCGTTGGCAGCAACTGGCTGGTTGAGAAAGGCCTGAACCCTGGCGACCGTCTGATTACTGATGGCCTGCAATTCATCAAGCCTGGCATTGAAGTCAAGATCATGGACAAGCCACAAGGCGAAACCCCGGCATCTGCCCCGGCAACAGAAAAAGCTGCAGGCAGTAAAGGGGAATAAACCATGTCGAAATTTTTTATCGACCGTCCGATTTTCGCCTGGGTTATAGCCCTGGTGATCATGCTGGTCGGGGCTCTATCGATCCTGAAGTTGCCGATCAACCAGTACCCGAGCATTGCACCACCGGCCATTTCGATCTCCGTGACCTACCCGGGCGCTTCGGCGCAAACCGTGCAGGACACCGTGGTTCAGGTGATCGAGCAACAGCTCAACGGTATCGACCACCTGCGCTATGTGTCATCGGAAAGTAACTCCGACGGCAGCATGAGCATTACCGCCACATTCGAGCAAGGCACTGACCCTGACACCGCACAGGTCCAGGTACAGAACAAGCTCAACCTGGCGACCCCCCTGCTACCGCAAGAGGTACAGCAGCAAGGTATCCGTGTAACCAAGGCAGTGAAAAACTTCCTGATGGTTATTGGCGTGGTGTCTGAAAACGGCAGCATGAACAAGGACGACCTGTCCAACTACATCGTTTCCAACATGCAGGACCCGATCTCCCGTACCGAAGGTGTGGGCGACTTCCAGGTGTTCGGCGCCCAGTACGCCATGCGTATCTGGCTCGACCCGGTCAAGCTGAACAAATACAACCTGACTCCGGTGGACGTTAAATCGGCCATCAGCGCACAGAACGTCCAGGTGTCCTCCGGGCAACTGGGCGGCCTGCCTGCCGTCAAGGGTCAGGAGCTGAACGCGACCATCATCGGCAAAACCCGTCTGCAAACGGCTGAAGAGTTCAAAAAGATCCTGCTCAAGGTCAACACCGACGGATCCCAGGTACGCCTGAGCGATGTCGCAGATGTTGCCCTGGGTGGTGAGAACTACAGCGTCAGCGCACAATTCAACGGCAAACCGGCATCGGGTATCGCGATCAAGCTGGCCCCGGGCTCCAACGCTCTGGACACGGCAAAGGCATTGCGTGAAACCATCAACGGCCTGGAACCCTTCTTCCCGGAAGGTATGAAAGTCGTTTACCCGTACGACACCACGCCTGTGGTTTCGGCATCGATCGAAGGTGTGGTGCACACCCTGGTCGAAGCGGTTGTACTGGTGTTCCTGGTGATGTTCCTGTTCCTGCAAAACTTCCGGGCCACCATCATCACCACGATGACAGTACCGGTTGTATTGCTGGGTACCTTCGGGATCCTGGCCGCTGCAGGCTTCAGCATCAACACCCTGACCATGTTCGGTATGGTACTGGCCATCGGCTTGCTGGTGGACGATGCGATCGTGGTGGTTGAAAACGTTGAGCGGGTCATGTCCGAAGAAGGACTGCCGCCCAAGGAAGCCACCAAGAAATCCATGGAGCAGATCCAGGGTGCCCTGGTAGGTATTGCGCTGGTGTTGTCGGCGGTATTGCTGCCGATGGCCTTCTTCAGCGGCTCCACGGGTGTGATCTATCGCCAGTTCTCGATCACTATCGTGTCGGCGATGGGCCTGTCGGTACTGGTTGCCCTGATCTTCACCCCGGCCCTGTGCGCCACCATGCTCAAGCCAATCCAGAAGGGTGATCACGGCGAGAACAAGCGCGGTTTCTTCGGCTGGTTCAACCGGACCTTCGACAATGGCGTGAAACGCTATGAAAAAGGTGTCGGCAGCATTCTGCGGCACAAGGCTCCGTACCTGCTGGCTTATGTGCTGATTGTGGTTGGCATGGTGTTCCTGTTTACCCGTATCCCTACCTCCTTCCTCCCGGAAGAAGACCAGGGCGTACTGTTTGCACAGGTTCAAACACCGGCAGGCACCACTGCAGAGCGCACCCAGCAAGTGATCGACCGGATGCGCGAATACCTGCTGGCCGATGAGTCGGACGCTGTGTCTTCGGTGTTTACCGTAAACGGCTTCAACTTCGCCGGCCGTGGCCAGAGCTCCGGCCTGGCGTTCATCATGCTCAAGCCGTGGGGCGAGCGCGATTCCGACAACAGTGTATTTGCACTGGCTGCACGGGCGCAGAAAGTGTTCTCCAGCTACCGCGATGCAATGGTGTTCGCTTTTGCCCCGCCTGCTGTAATGGAACTGGGTAACGCCACCGGTTTCGACGTGTACCTGCAAGACCGCTCCGGCATTGGCCACGAGAAACTGATGGCTGCACGCAATCAGTTCCTGGGGATGGCGGCTCAAAGCAAGATCCTGGCGGGCGTACGTCCGAACGGTCTGAACGATGAACCGCAATACAAGCTGCTGATCGACGATGAGGCCGCTCGCGCCCTGGGCCTGAGCATTTCGGACATCAACAACACCCTGTCCATTGGTCTGGGTGCCAGTTATGTCAACGACTTCATCGACCACGGTCGAGTCAAAAAGGTATTCCTGCAAGGCGAAGCTGACTCGCGGATGAACCCCGAAGACCTGAAGAAATGGTACGTGCGTAACGATCAGGGAACCATGGTGCCGTTCTCGGCCTTCGCCAAGGGCGAGTGGATCTACGGCCCACCCAAGCTGTCGCGTTACAACGGCGTAGAAGCGATGGAAATTCTCGGCGCTCCGGCTCCGGGCTATACCAGCGGTCAAGCCATGGCTGAGGTCGAAGCCCTGGCCAAGAAGTTGCCAGCGGGTGTAGGTATTTCCTGGACGGGGCTGTCTTACGAGGAACGTCTGTCAGGTTCGCAAGCGCCTGCCCTGTACGCTATTTCCTTGCTGATGGTATTCCTGTGCCTTGCAGCACTGTACGAAAGCTGGTCGATCCCGATTGCGGTGATGCTGGTCGTACCCCTGGGGATCATTGGTGCGCTTATGGCCACCAGCCTGCGCGGGTTGTCCAACGACGTGTACTTCCAGGTGGGCTTGCTTACGACCATCGGTCTGGCCTCGAAAAACGCCATTCTGATCGTCGAGTTTGCCAAGGAACTGCATGAGCAGGGACGAAGCCTGGTGGATGCCGCGATCGAGGCGTGCCGCATGCGTCTGCGTCCGATCATCATGACCTCCCTGGCCTTCGTACTGGGTGTGGTTCCACTGGCCATCTCCACGGGCGCAGGCTCGGGCAGCCAGCACGCTATTGGTACCGGTGTTATCGGTGGCATGATCACCGCCACCGTACTGGCCGTGTTCTGGGTACCGCTGTTCTTTGTGGCCGTATCGTCCATTGGCGGCGGCAAGAATAAAGACACGGAAAAGAAAGTGGATCTGACTAAAACTCCAAACCAAGAGGCTGGCCAATGAGCAAGTCGCTTCTCGCAGTAGCTGTTGCAGCGTTTACGCTCGGCGGCTGCTCGCTGATCCCCGACTACCAGCGCCCTGAAGCGCCGGTAGCGGCGCAATACCCGCAAGGCCCGGCCTACTCGCCAACCGAGGCGGCCAGCAAGGCCGCTGCGGAACAGGGCTGGCGTCAGTTTTTCCATGACCCGGCGCTGCAGCAGCTGATCCAGACGGCTCTGGTCAACAACCGCGACCTGCGGGTCGCGGCGTTGAACATCGACGCCTATGCCGCGCAGTACCGCATCCAGCGCGCCGATCTGTTCCCGGCGGTTTCGGCCTCTGGCAGCGGTAGCCGTCAACGTACTCCGGCCAACATGTCGCAAACCGGCGAGTCGAGCATCACCAGTTCTTATTCGGCGACCCTTGGGGTCAGTGCATACGAGCTGGACCTGTTCGGCCGGGTTCGCAGCCTGAGCGATCAGGCGTTGCAGAACTACTTTGCAACCGAAGAAGCCCGACGCAGCACCCAGATCAGTCTGGTGGCCAGCGTCGCCAATGCCTACCTGACCTGGCAGGCTGACAAAGAGCTGCTCAAGCTCACCGAAGACACCCTCAAGGCGTTCGATGAGAGCTACAAGCTCACTTTGCGCAGCAATGAAGTCGGTGTGGCTTCGGCCCTTGAAGTCAGCCAGTCGCGTACCTCGGTGGAAAACGCCAAGGTGCAGCTGGCCCGCTACACCCGTCAGGTGGCGCAAGACCAGAACAGCCTCGCGCTGTTGCTGGGCAGCACCATCCCGGACAACCTGCCGGCAGCCCAACCGCTGGCAGCCGACCTGTTGAGCGAAGTACCGGCTGGCTTGCCATCGGACTTGCTGCAACGTCGTCCGGACATCCTTGAAGCCGAGCACAAGTTGCTGGCCGCCAACGCCAACATCGGCGCGGCGCGGGCAGCGTTTTTCCCGAGCATCAGCCTCACGGCCAATGCCGGGACCTTGAGCCCTGACCTGTCGGGGCTGTTCAAGGGCGGCTCGGGCACCTGGTTGTTCTCACCGCAAATCAACTTGCCGATCTTTAACGCAGGGGCTTTGCGCGCCAGCCTGGACTACGCAAAAATCCAGAAAGAGATCACCGTTTCCCAGTACGAGAAAACAATCCAGACCGCCTTCCAGGAAGTTTCTGACGGTCTGGCAGCGCGTCAAACCTACAACCAGCAGTTGCAGGCGCAAACCGACTTCGTCAACGCCAACCAGGATTACTACCGTTTGGCCGAGCGTCGTTATCGGATTGGCATCGACAGCAACCTGACCTTCCTCGATGCCCAGCGCTCGTTGTTCAGCGCGCAGCAATCGTTGATCACCGACCGTCTTTCGCAGCTGACCAGTGAAGTCACTCTGTACAAGGCGCTGGGTGGCGGCTGGTACGAACAGACCGGGCAAAACCGCCCTGTTTCGGATCAGCCACCCAAGGCTTGATGCGTATCGGTTAAACAACAAACCCGCCTTATGGCGGGTTTGTTGTTTCAGGCTAGGGATGCAGATTGATCTGTAGCCGCTGTTACTCCCGCGACTCAACCCCCAATTCATCCCACACCGATTCAGCCAGATGAAACGTCGCATTGGCCGCCGGAATCCCGCAATAGATAGCACTCTGCATGATCACTTCCTTGATCTCGGCCCGGGTCACGCCATTGTTGGCCGCAGCGCGCAGATGCAGTTTCAGCTCTTCATTGCGGTTCATGCCGATCAGCATCGCGATGGTAATCAGGCTACGGGTATGGCGCGCCAACCCCGGACGGGTCCAGATATCACCCCAGGCGTGGCGGGTGATCATTTCCTGAAACTCGCTGTTGAACTCGGTCAGGGCATTGAGGCTGCGATCCACATGGGCATCACCCAGCACTGCGCGGCGTACTTGCATGCCCTCGTTGTAACGTTGTTTCTCGTCCACAAAAAGCTCCTTAGCTTGCCTGCAAAAAATGCAGCACGCGCTGGCTGAAAGCATCGCCCGCCTGCACGTTGGACAGGTGCGCGGCGTAAAACTCGGCGTACTGCGCGCCACGCACATGTTCCTGAATGAAGTGGCTGCCCGCAGGCGGCGTGACGGCATCTTCAGTGCCCGCGATCACCAGCATGGGCACTTCGATTGCACCCAACTGATCGCGAAAATCTGCATCACGCACAGCAGCACAATTGGCGGCATAGCCCTGGGGCGAAGTGGCCGCCAGCATATCGGTGATGCGCTTGGCCTGCCCGGGATTGGCCTGGGCGAAGTCCGCGGTAAACCAGCGGGCAATGGAGGCATCACGCAACCCCGCCATCGCCGCAGCACCCTCACGCAAAACCATCTCGATGCGCGGATTCCAGACCGCAGGCTCGCCAATTTTGGCAGCCGTGTTGCACACCACCAGCTTGTGCAGCCGCGAACCGGCATGGATCCCCAGCCACTGGCCAATCAGTCCACCCATCGACAACCCGCAAAAGTGCGCGCGCTCGATATGCAGCGCATCCAGCAGCGCCAAAACATCTCCGCCCAGTTGTTCAATGCTATACGGTCCTTCGGTCACCAACGACTGGCCATGACCCCGGGTGTCGTAGCGCAATACCTGGAAGTGCTCGGCGAACGCCGCAATCTGCGTGTCCCACATCCCCAGATCAGTGCCCAGGGAATTGGACAGCACCAGCACCGGTGCACCTTGCGGGCCGTCCAGGCGGTAGTTGAGTTCACCTTCAGCGAGTTGTACACGTCCCACGAGTTTCTCCTTTAGAGGACCAACGCAAAATGTTCAGCCCGCGCACGTTCGACCCACGTCGTCGCCTGACCAAGGTAATGGGCAGGATCGAGCAGGCGATCCAGTTCCTGCGCGCTAAGGTGCGCGGTGATTTGCGGCTCTTCGCCCAGCACCCCACGTAAATGGCGCTTTTCGGCCACCGCCCGCTTGCAACACTGCTCCAGCAGATGATGCGCGGTTTCGCGCCCTACCCGCTGCGCCAGCACAATGCTTACCGCTTCAGCCAGCACCAGCCCGTGGGTCAGATCGAGGTTGCGCGCCATGCGCTCACTGTCCACTTCCAGCCCACGGGCAATATTCAACGCCTGTACCAGCGCGCCGGACACCACGCAACAAATCTCGGGGAGGGTTTCCCATTCGGCATGCCATAAGCCCAGGCTGCGCTCGTGCTCCTGAGGCATGGCGCTGAACAAAATGCTCAGCAGGCCCGGCACCCGCGTTGCGGCACCGATCAATACCGCAGACCCAACCGGGTTGCGCTTGTGCGGCATGGTCGACGAGCCGCCCTTGCCCGGTGCCGACGGCTCGAACACTTCCGCCGCCTCGGTCTGCATCAGCAGGCTGATATCCCGACCGATTTTGCCCAGGCCACCGGCGATCAGGCCCAGAACTGCGGCAAATTCCACCAGACGATCACGCTGGGTATGCCAGGGTTGCTCAGGCAGACTCAGGCCCAGTTCATCAGCCAACGCCTGTGCCACCGGCATGGCCTGATCGCCAAGGGCTGCCAGGGTGCCGGAAGCACCGCCAAACTGCAGGCACAGTAAACGCGGTTTGAGCTCGTGCAGGCGCTGGCGGCTACGGGTCACGGCCCCCAGCCAGCTGGCGATTTTCATGCCCAAGGTCACCGGAGTAGCCTGCTGCAGCCAGGTGCGTCCGGCCAAAGGCGTTGTGGCATAGCGCTGAGCCTGCGCGGCGAGCACATCCGCCAGCTGCGTCATGTCACGCTCGATCAAATCCAGAGCGGCGCGCAATTGCAGGACCAGACCGCTGTCCATCACGTCCTGGCTGGTGGCACCCAAATGCACATAACGTTCCGCTTCGGGCGCGCTGCTGGCAATCTGTTTGCCCAGGGCCTTGACCAGCGGGATCGCCGAATTGCCGGCACTGGCGATCGCCAGGCCCAGCGCTTCAAAATCGTAGAGTTGTGCGCGACAGGCCGCGGTAATCGGTGCAAGCGCAGAGTGAGGAATCACCCCGACCCGGGCTTGTGCCCGGGCCAGCGCCGCTTCGACGTCGAGCATGGCCTGTACCCGGCCATGATCGCAAAACACTTGCTTCATGGCCTCGGCGGTAAAGTACGCATCGAACAGCTGATCACTCATAAACCTTCCTTAGAAAGCGCGCGCCACAGCCGGGCGCGCGGGCACATCACAAATCGTGGTGCAGGTACTTGGGCTGCTTGGGCAAACGGAAGCTGAACAGGAACGCGATGGCCATCATCACCGTCACATACCAGTAGAAGCTGTTTTCCATGCCCATGGACTTGAGGCCCAGTGCCACGTATTCCGCAGAACCACCAAAGATGGCGTTAGCCACGGCATAGGCCAGGCCAACACCCAGCGCCCGTACCTGCGGCGGGAACATCTCGGCTTTGACCAGGCCGCTGATCGAGGTGTAGAAGCTGACAATCGCCAGCGCCAGGGTAATCAGGACAAAGGCCAGGAAGGGACTGCTGATGGTTTTCAGGGTCAACAGGATCGGCACCGTACACAGCGTACCCAGCGCACCAAACCAGAGCATGTTGTTACGCCGGCCGATCTTGTCCGCCAGCATGCCGAACAGCGGCTGCATGCACATATAAAGGAACAGCGCCCCGGTCATGATGTAACTGGCGGTCTTGGCGTGCATACCGGCGGTGTTGACCAGGTATTTCTGCATGTAGGTGGTAAAGGTGTAGAAAATCAGCGAGCCGCCTGCGGTGTAACCCAGCACGGTAATAAACGCCGCTTTATGGTCACGGAACAACGCCCTAACACTACCGGCGTCCTTGTCCTGGCGGGTTTCGGCGCTGGTGGTTTCTTTCAGGGTGCGACGCAGCAACAACGAAATCAGCGCCGCAATGGCACCGATCACAAAGGGGATGCGCCAGCCCCAGGCCCGCAGTTCGTCTTCTGACAGAAACTGCTGAAGAATCACCACCACCAGCACCGCCAGCAGTTGCCCGCCGATCAGCGTTACATACTGGAAGGAAGCAAAGAAGCCGCGCTGGCCCTTGAGTGCCACTTCACTCATATAGGTCGCAGTGGTGCCGTATTCACCCCCTACCGACAGGCCCTGGAACAGCCGTGCCATCAGCAACAAGGCCGGGGCCCAGGCGCCGATCGAGGCATAGGTCGGCAAGAAGGCAATAACCAGTGAGCCGGCGCACATCATCAGCACCGAGATCATCATGGAATTCTTTCGCCCGTGCTTGTCAGCCACCCGGCCAAACAGCCAGCCACCTATGGGGCGCATCAAAAAACCCGCCGCAAACACACCGGCCGTGTTCAGCAACTGCACCGTAGGGTCATCGGAGGGGAAGAAAGCGGGAGCGAAGTAGATCGCACAGAAGGCGTAAACGTAAAAGTCGAACCATTCGACCAGGTTGCCGGAGGATGCACCGACAATCGCAAAAATCCTTTTTTTGCGCTCCTCTCCTGTGTAGTGAGTTGCTGTTGTCATCTTTATTTACTCATCAGGTTTTAGTTGCAATCAGACACACATTGCAACATCTCGCGCCATCACCGCAATAAGCCGAACGACTGAGGCCGTGGGAGCGAGCGGGCTCGCTCCCACAGAGGCAGTATTGAGCGCTATCAGACCCGTTCAATAGCCAATGCCAGACCCTGCCCAACGCCCACGCACATGGTCGCCAGGCCTTTCTTGCCACCGGTTTTTTCCAGCTGATGCAAGGCGGTCATGACGATGCGAGCACCGCTCATGCCCAGGGGGTGACCCAGGGCAATTGCCCCGCCATTGGGGTTTACCTGCGGCGCATCGTCAGCCAGGCCCAGCTCGCGTAAAACGGCCAGGCCCTGGCTGGCGAAGGCTTCGTTGAGTTCGATCACGTCAAAATCACTCACCGCCAACCCCAGGCGCTCCACCAGCTTACGCACCGCCGGTACCGGGCCAATGCCCATTACACGGGGCGCAACACCGGCGCTGGCCATGCCCAGAACCCGACCGCGAGCGGTCAGGCCATGGCGTTTGACCGCCTCGGCCGATGCCAGGATCATCGCCGCGGCGCCATCGTTGACCCCCGAGGCATTGCCCGCAGTGACGGTCTTGTCCGGGCCGTTGACCGGCTTGAGTTTGCCCAGGGTTTCCAGGCTGGTATCGGCACGCGGATGCTCGTCGTGCTCAACCACCGTCTCACCTTTTTTATGGGCAATACGCACCGGCACGATTTCTTCGGCAAAGTAGCCTGCGGCCTGGGCAGCAGCAGTCCGTTGCTGGCTGCGCAGGGCGAAAGCGTCCTGATCGGCACGGGAAATCTTGTACTCGTCGGCCACGTTGTCCGCCGTCTGTGGCATCGGGTCGACACCGTATTGGGCTTTCATCAGCGGGTTGATAAAGCGCCAGCCAATGGTGGTGTCCTCCAGTTTCATGTTGCGCGAGAACGCGGCATCGGCCTTGCCCATCACAAACGGCGCCCGCGACATGGACTCGACGCCCCCGGCAATCGCCAGCTCCATCTCGCCGCTGGCAATGGCGCGGAACGCCGTGCCGATGGCATCCATACCCGAGGCACACAGGCGGTTGAGGGTCACGCCTGGAATGCTGTCCGACAGCCCGGCCAGCAACGCGGCCATGCGCGCCACGTTGCGGTTGTCTTCACCGGCCTGGTTGGCGCAGCCGAAAAATACTTCGTCGACTTCGTTCCAGTTCACATTCGGGTTGCGTTCGATCAGCGCCTTGATCGGCGCTGCCGCCAGATCATCGGCGCGCATGCCTGCCAGGCCACCGCCAAAACGGCCGATAGGGGTACGAATCGCGTCACAGATAAAGACTTCGCGCATCATGCTTCTCCCGGAGCCTGACCGTGGGCCAGTGCGGTGCGCGCTTCCAGGTCACGCAAGGCGCTGAGTTCGACGTCGGTCGGGGCCGCTGTTTGCGCCACATTATCGGCAAAGCGAATGGCCCAGCCGGTGGCAGCAATGACTTGCTCGCGGGTCACGCCCGGATGCAGGGCAGTGACTACAAATTCGTTGGTCTGTTCTTCAGGTTCCATGGTGCACAGATCGGTAATGATGCCCACCGGCCCGGCACCCGGAAGGCCCAGACGCTTGCGCGAGTCGCCGCCTTCACCGTGGCCCACCGAGGTGATGAAGTCCAGTTTGTCGACAAAAGAGCGGGCCGACTGCTTGAGGATGATCAGCACGCTTTTCGCCGAACCGGCGATTTCCGGCGCGCCACCGGCACCTGGCAGGCGCACTTTTGGCTGGTGGTAGTCACCGACCACTGTGGTGTTGATATTGCCGAAACGGTCGACCTGGGCTGCGCCCAAAAAGCCGACATCGACCCGACCGCCCTGCAGCCAGTAACGGAAGATTTCACTGGTGGAGACTACGGTGTCAGCCGTTTCGGCCAGTTCACCGTCACCAATCGACAGCGGCAACACATCAGGCTTGGCCCCAATCGGGCCGGACTCGTAGATCAGCACCACATCCGGAGACGAGGTCAGACGCGCCAGGTTAGCCGCCTTGGAAGGCAAGCCAATGCCGACAAAACACACCGAACCGTTTTTCAAACGGCGGGCCGCCGCAACGGTCATCATTTCATTGGTGGTGTAGGTCATTATTTAGCCTCCGAAGCGCGGGCCAGCTTGGCCTGGAACTCACTGAAATTCGCAGTGCCGTGGATGTATTCATTGATCCAGGCAGTAAAGGTCTCACGGTCGCGGGCAATCGGGTCCCACGCCTGATAGAAACGGTTATCGCGCTCGGTATAACCATGAGCGTAGGAAGGGTGCGCCCCACCCGGCACATGACACACTGCGCTCAAGGCCCAGGTTGGCAGGACGCAGGCATTCATTGGCGCTTGCAGGTCGTCGACGATTTCTTCAACGGTGACGATGCAGCGCTTGGCCGCCAGGGCCGCTTCTTTCTGCACCCCCAGGATGCCCCACAGCAGCACGTTGCCCTTGCGGTCGGCCTTTTGCGCGTGAATCACCGTGACATCCGGGCGCACCGCCGGTACTGCGGCCAGTACTTCGCCAGTAAACGGGCAAGTGACGGTCTTGATCAGCGGGTTGACCTTGGGTAAATCAGACCCTGCGTATGCACGCAGCACCGCAAATGGCAGGCCCGAGGCACCCGCAACGTAGGCATTGGCCAGGTCGGCGTGGCTGTGCTCTTCGATTTCCAGCGGCTGTGGCCACTGTTTCTCGACGGCATCGCGCAAACGGTGCAGGGAACCAACGCCAGGGTTGCCACCCCAGGAAAAGATCAACTTTCGTGCACAACCGGCACCGATCAACTGGTCGTACACCAGATCAGGCGTCATCCGCACCAGAGTCAGGTCTTTCTTGCCCTGACGGATGATTTCATGACCCGCTGCAGTCGGGATCAGGTGGGTGAAACCTTCAAGGGCAACGGTGTCACCATCGCTCACAAATTGTTTCACCGCGTCGTGTAACGAAATGATGTCTGCCATCTGGGGTAGCTCCCGTTTTTTGTAGGCCACTGCGGTTGAAGAAGGTGCGCCAGGGCGACACCGGATGCTCAGCAGATTAAGCCGCGGCTTTGGCCCAAACAATCCGATAATCGACTATGTGTTCGCTAATCGAACACATAGTTAGCAGGCTGCCTATCAGGTTGCATCAGCGTGGCTGACCATGCCTTTGATAAGCACTGCCGTGGTTGCCAGGGCAGCCGGAATCACCAGCGCGGTCAGCACCTGCTCGAAGTTCCAGCCCAGACCCAGCAGGGTCGCGCCCATCCACGCCCCCAGAATGGCGCCGAAGCGGCCGATGCCGAGCATCCATGACACACCGGTGGCCCGCCCCTGGGTCGGATAAAAACGTGCGGCCAGCGACGGCATCGCCGATTGCGCACCGTTGACGCACATACCGGCCACCAGCACCAGAGTTGCCAGCACGGTGATATTGCCCAGGCTCTGACCAACCGCGTAGGCAAACACCCCGGCCAGCAGGTAGAAAATGCCGATCACTTTGTGCGGGTTGAACCGGTCCATCGCCCAACCCACCCCCACTGCACTCAACACTCCGCCGAACTGGAACAGAGCGCCAATAAATGCCGCCTGTTCCATGCTTGCGCCGCTGTCACGCATCAGCGTCGGCAGCCAACTGGTCAACAGATAAACGATCACCAGCCCCATAAAGTAGGTGAGCCACAGCAACAGGGTGCCGGTGCTGTAAGTACCGGAAAAGATCACTGCAAAGACGTTGCGCGCCTTGACGGTATTCTGCTCCGGCACGCTGAAGCTTGACGCCTGGGCCACCTGGGCAGGGTCGATCGGGGCAAGGGTCTTGCGAATACGCTCAACACTGCGGTTGCGCACCACCAGGTAGCGCGCCGACTCCGGTAACCAGAACAGCAATACCACGGCAAGAATCAGCGGCAGCACGCCGCCAATCAACAACAGGCTGTGCCAGCCATACATCGGGATCAACTTGGCAGAGACAAACCCGCCGCCCGCCATGCCAAGGTTAAAGCCGCAAAACATGCTGGTTACCAGCAAAGACTTGTGGCGTTCGGGGGTGTATTCCGAAAGCAAGGTGGTGGCATTAGGCATGCCGGCCCCCAGGCCAAGCCCGGTTAAAAAGCGCAGTACCAGCAGTTGGTCAACGTTGCTGGCGTAGGCCGAGGCCAGACTGAAGCCACCAAACACCAGCACCGCCGACACCAGCACCACCTTGCGGCCAAAGCGGTCCGCCAAGGGTCCAGAGCCCAGGGCACCAAACACCATACCGATCAGCGCGGCGCTCATCACGGGACCAAGGCTGGCGCGGTCAATCCCCCAGTCCTGGGACAGGGCAGGCGCAATAAAGCCCATGGCCGCTGTGTCCAGGCCATCCAGGAAGACAATCAGAAAACACAGGATCACCACGCGCCACTGGTAGCGCGACAGGGGTTGGGCGTTGATAAAGGACTGCACATCGAGGCAGTTGCCGACAGAAGACTGGGGTGAATTCATTATTTTTATACCGGTCAAAAACCAGGGCGAACGAAAACCGGCCAGGGGCCAGCGGCTCACATTAATAGTTATCGGGGGATCAGAAGGGCAGCGGGCGACTGCGCAGTGGCAGCGTAAGGGGGAGTGTCATGGCGTTTGGCCTCTTCTCATTATTATTTAGCCTGCCCGGCAAGGCAGTGCTGAGCCGACATTAATCAGCCCACTGCCGCCATGCAATTCGATAAACGCTTAACTGTGCGTTTATCGAACGCTTAGTTTTCACCCATCAACTAAACAACTGGGTGCTCAGCTCGCGGCTGGCGTTGAGCATGATCGGCAAAAAGCGCTGCTCCAGCTCCGTGCGTGTGACCCTTCCTGCGTGGGTGCTGACATTCAGGGCGGCAAGCACTTGCCCGGAAGCGTCGTAGACCGGCACGGCAATCGAACGCAGGCCTTGCTCCAGTTCCTGATCGACCACACACCAGCCCTGCTCACGCACCAGTTGCAAACACTCCAGCAGTGCTTCGCGGGTGTGCAGGGTACGGCTGGTCTTGGCCTGGAACTCACCGTGGGCCAGGTATTCGTGCAGGGTCACGTCGTCCAGCGCCGCCAACAGAATGCGCCCCATCGAAGTGCAGTAGGCGGGCAGGCGGCCGCCAACCGACAGATCAACCGAAATCAGCCGCTGCGTAGTAGCCGAACGGGCGATGTAGAGGATGTCATCGCCTTCGAGCGTCGCCATGTTGCACGCCTCGTGCAATTGCTCGCTCATGCGGTCCAGATAAGGCTGAGCCGACACGGCCAGCGGCGTGGACGACAGATAGGCATGGCCCAGCGTCAACACTTTGGGCAACAGGGAGTAGGTACGCCCGTCAGTGGTCGCATAGCCCAGCTTGATCAGGGTGTACAAACAACGGCGCACCGCCGCCCGGGGAATTTCCGTGCGGTGGCTGATCTGCGCGATGGTCAGATGCCGCTTGCGTTCCTGAAACGCCTGCACCACCGCCAGGCCACGGGCCAACGACGACATGAAGTCAGGATCACCGGTAAACGCCTGAATACGCTTGGCCGGCGACGCCACAATCGGTGGCGCGATACTGGCAACGGCATTGTGCAGTCGATCATTCATTCCCAACCCCCAGCTTCAGCTATTTATAGTTATGACATGCCGGGCGATTATCGAACCGCTAGTCGATAATCGCAATCAGTGCTGCAGCGAGGTAATGTTCACATGATTTTGTACGATCTTGAATCATTTTAGTTGGATGACATTTTTTTAACCTGGGCTTTATTACAATCAGGCGCATCCGCTCAATGATAGAAAACGTCTGATTAATATGTATTCAGGTCAAGTTCAGCTCTGGCCTTAAACAACTTGATGGCCAACTACCCGGCAGCGAATCAAATAGAGTCACGCGTGCAAAGCGCAGGCTAATTCACAAATATTCATAACACATGTCACGACAGGAAGTTGACGCGCAGGAAGTTATTCAGCGATAGTAGAGGCACTTCTCAGCTATTGAGAACGCGCAAGTTATTGAGAGTACAAGGTCAAGCCCGTACAGCCGATTGGATCCAACCAGAGCGTTGCGTTCGATTGCTACGCGCAGCTTGCCGGCAATTGCATCGTGTGTAGTTTCACCCGGGGGTGAACACTTGAGACGGCGACGCTCATGTTTCTGTAAATGACGTGGCCGAGTGCATAGCGTGGTGTATGTAAGCATGACGTTATTTATAGGCCTTTGTCTTATTGCCTGTCATTCGTCATATGAATCAACCTCCCTGCACGGTGATTCACCAGGTTCAAACTCAACTCAATTAGGTAAGACAGTGACAAAAGACGAACTGCGCGCAGAACTTGAGCGACAGGAACAACGATTCAAGGATCTTTACGGTGGTGAAGTGACCACCTACGCGGCCAAACCCGAGCCCGGACGCAAACCCTGGCGCAAACGGGCCAGCCTGCTCGACCAGGCGTTCACTCAAGAAATCCAGAAGATCGAAAAAGAGCTCAAGGCCGAAGAGCCCTGACCCGCACCTGAAAACGTACCAGAACAGCCCCTGCTGCCTCTTGCGTGCTCGCCATTTGCATGAGCGGGTATGGCTGTTTGCTATATCAGAACCTGAACCAGCAGCGTCGGCCCCTCTGATTTAAGAAATTTCATCTATCCAAATCAGACCTGCGCCACAGCGTGCGTATGCCCCTGGAAAAGCCCTATAGCCTTTGGTATCAGTGGCTTGAAGGGAATTGCCTACGCCAGCTCGCGATGGATTCTTACAGGTTTTTTCATTTATAGATGTTACCAACGGGCAGCTAGTGCATTGATTAGCGGGGTTTTCTGGCATAATCCGCCCCCCTTTATGACCGTGTCAGAAAACCTTCATGATCGATCTATTAAGCGGATTGGACGCCTGGGTTCTTATCAGCCTCTTCTTCGCCCTAGCCTTTGTTCTCGCGTTTGAGTTCATCAACGGCTTTCATGACACCGCAAACGCGGTAGCGACTGTCATCTACACCAAAGCCATGCCGCCTCACCTGGCGGTGTTCTTTTCCGGTGTGTTCAATTTCCTCGGCGTGTTGCTGGGCGGGGTTGGCGTGGCCTATGCCATCGTCCACCTGCTGCCGGTTGAGCTGCTGGTCAACGTAAACACCGGACATGGCCTGGCCATGGTGTTCTCGTTGCTCGCTGCGGCCATCACCTGGAACCTTGGCACCTGGTATTTCGGCATTCCTGCCTCAAGCTCACACACCCTGATCGGTTCGATCCTCGGTGTCGGCCTGGCCAACGCCCTGATCAGCGGCATCCCGGTGAGTGACGGGGTTAACTGGCAGAAGGCTATCGATATTGGTGCCTCGCTGGTGTTCTCGCCAATCGCCGGTTTCGTGGTAGCGGGCCTGGTACTGGTCGGCCTGAAGTGGTGGCGTCCGGGGTCCAAGATGCACAAGACCCCTGAGCAGCGCCGCAAGCTGGATGACAAGAAGCACCCGCCGTTCTGGAACCGACTGGTGCTGGTGATTTCGGCCATGGCAGTCAGTTTCGTGCACGGCTCCAACGATGGCCAGAAAGGCATCGGCCTGATCATGCTGGTATTGATCGGCATCGTGCCAAGCGCTTTCGTTCTGGATCTGAACAGCACCACCTATCAGATCGAACGCACCCGCGACGCCACCTTGCACCTGAGCCAGTTCTACGAGCGCAACAACGCTTCGCTGACCGAATTCCTGGCCCTGGGCAAAAGCGTCAAGGGCGACCTGCCGGATCAGTTCAGCTGCAATCCGCAGCAGACCGAACCGACCATCGCAGCCCTGTTGAGCTCGCTCAAAGGTGTAGCGGACTACCACTCGATCCCGGCTGAAAAGCGTATCGAGATCCGCCGCTACCTGCTTTGCCTGGATGACACCGCGAAGAAAGTCAGCAAATTGCCAGTGCTTGATTCCCGCGAAAAAGCGGACCTCGAGAAACTGCGCAAAGACCTGACCGCCACCACCGAATACGCACCGTTCTGGGTGATCCTGGCTGTAGCCCTGGCCCTGGGCCTGGGCACCATGGTTGGCTGGAAGCGTGTGGTTAAAACCATCGGCGAGAAGATCGGCAAGCAGGGCATGACCTATGCTCAGGGCATGGCCGCTCAAATCACCACGGCTTTCGCCATCGGCATGGCCAATATCTTCTCCCTCCCGGTATCGACGACGCACATTCTGTCGTCGGGCGTGGCAGGTACCATGGTCGCCAACAAAAGCGGCCTGCAGGGCGGTACGATCAAAACCATCCTGATGGCCTGGGTGCTGACCTTGCCGGCTACCATTGCACTGTCTGCAACGCTGTTCTGGCTGGCTTCCAAAGTCCTCGCCTGATAGCGCGCCGCACAAAAAAGGTACGACCCGCACGGGTCGTACCTTTTTTTATGCCCGGTCATTATGCAGACCCTGTGGGAGCGGGCTTGCCCGCGATGGCATCGACTCAGTTTGCCTGACAGACCGCGTTGCCTGCATCGCGAGCAAGCCCGCTCCCACCGCATTCGGGCAAGTCCCATTTATTACAGGCAAAAAAATAGGCGACCGAAGTCGCCCAAAATGCCTTGCGTGCTCATGCCATGGAAAGACCCGGCGCTATTTGCGCTTCTGCGAGTCTTTCCAGATAAAAATGCCCAGACCGGCGAAAAACAAAACCATGAGGCCGACAGTAAGTACTCCGGCGATAACCACATTATCGAGAAACATGACGGCCTCCTGCGCTCTGTTTGTGTGTCTGTTGAAGCTAGATTAACCAGACATGCAGGCGCACAACTTGACCGGGATCAATAGTGACCCACGGCCAGCCGGCAGTTGAGGGGGTTAGTTGACGCAGATCATCGAAAACGCGGCAGTTCAGCGCTTTTTCGGTTTTTTCTTCGGCTTTTTCGCCGTTTTAGCCAACGGCATTGCCTGTTCGAACGCCTTGCGCACCTCGTTCAGGCGCTTTTCATTGAGGTCATGTACCCGTTTGGCGCGCTCGGCGCCCAGGTCAACCAGCTTGGTGTCTTGGCTCATAAGCAAATCAGACCACTGTCAGTATGTTTCAGTACGCCAATAATGCGATGCACATTCGGCCCTGACCAGAAAAAACCACCTAGACCTTGATATCAACCCACACACCCTGGCGCTGCATGCCATCGGCCAAGGGTTCAACCGGCACCTCGTCAACCACCTGCGGGAGCGTACTCCCCTGCTCCCGGGATTCGCGGCGGCGCTGTTCCTGCTGACGCCGTTGCTCCTCACGCAACAATAAAGTGGCCTGGTCGGCATCGCTGTGCTTGAGGTCAATGGCACTTTCGCTGGAGCTGGCCTGGGCCGGCACCACAGGCGGAATGTCCGGGCGCGGGCGAACCGGATCCTGCCCGGAGGTAACCGGTACTGCGCCAAGGGGCAAAATGGACGGCAGCATGGTGATTGTTCTCCTGTCTTCTGGCTATTTGCGCGAACCGGCAATCGTGAACCATTGGTCGATAACCGGGCTGACACCCTGGCAAACCGGACAGCTTTTTTTGAGAGTCCTTTGGACTGAGGCCCTTGATCCGTTAATATACTCGGCTTTTTCAAAGCGGGAGTCAGGCAGCATGGCGCAGCAGTATCAACCGGGGCAACGCTGGATTAGTGACAGCGAAGCAGAGCTAGGTTTGGGCACCGTTCTGGCACAGGACGGTCGCTTGCTGACCGTGCTCTATCCGGCCACTGGCGAAACCCGCCAATATTCGCTGCGCAACGCACCGCTCACGCGCGTACGGTTCTCGCCGGGTGACACCATCATCCACTTCGAAGGCTGGAAGATGACCGTGCGCGAAGTTGAGGACGTTGACGGCCTGATGGTCTACCACGGCCTCAACGAGCGAAACGAAGCCGTCACCCTGCCAGAGACCCAACTGTCGAACTTTATCCAGTTCCGTCTGGCCAGTGACCGTCTGTTTGCCGGGCAAATCGACCCGCTGTCCTGGTTCTCCCTGCGCTACCACACCCTCGAACACACCAGCCGCCAGCTGCAATCGCCGCTGTGGGGCCTGGGTGGCGTACGTGCGCAACCTATTGCGCACCAACTGCATATCGCCCGCGAAGTCGCTGACCGCATCGCCCCTCGGGTTTTGCTGGCCGACGAAGTGGGCCTGGGCAAAACCATCGAAGCCGGTCTGGTGATCCACCGCCAGCTGCTCAGTGGCCGCGCCAACCGTGTATTGATCGTAGTCCCGGAAAACCTGCAGCACCAATGGCTGGTCGAGATGCGTCGACGCTTCAATCTTGAAGTGGCGTTGTTCGACGAAGAGCGCTTTATCGAAAGCGACGCCAGCAACCCGTTCGAAGACTGCCAGCTGGCCCTGGTTGCCCTGGAATGGCTGGTGGACGATCCCAAGGCCCAGGCAGCGCTGTTTGATGCCGACTGGGACCTGCTGGTAGTCGACGAAGCTCACCACCTGGTGTGGCACGAAGACAACGTCAGCCCCGAGTACGGCCTGGTTGAACAACTCGCCGGCGTAATCCCGGGCGTGCTGCTGCTCACTGCAACCCCGGAACAACTGGGCCAGGACAGCCACTTTGCGCGCTTGCGCCTGCTGGACCCGAACCGCTTCCACGACCTGGCCGCCTTCCGCGCCGAAAGCGAAAACTACCGCCCGGTGGCTCAGGCCGTACAGGAACTGCTGGATAAAGGCAGCCTGTCCCCTGAAGCCCATAAAACCATCCACGGTTTCCTCGGCGCCGAAGGCGATACCCTGCTGGCCGCCGTCAATGCTGGCGATGCCGAGGCCAGCGCCCGCCTGGTGCGCGAACTGCTTGACCGCCACGGCACCGGCCGCGTGCTGTTCCGTAATACCCGCGCCGCGATCCAGGGCTTCCCGGAGCGCAAACTGCATGCCTACCCGCTGCCGTGCCCGGCCGAATACCTTGAGCTGCCGTTGGGCGAACACGCCGAGCTGTACCCTGAAGTCAGCTTCCAGGCCCAGCCGGACGCCAGCGATGAAGAGCGTTGGTGGAACTTCGACCCGCGGGTCGAATGGCTGATCGACACCCTGAAAATGCTCAAGCGCACCAAGGTGCTGGTGATCTGCGCCCACGCCGAAACCGCGATGGATCTGGAAGACGCCCTGCGCGTGCGTTCCGGTATTCCTGCAACGGTCTTCCACGAAGGCATGAACATTCTTGAGCGTGACCGCGCTGCGGCCTACTTCGCTGACGAAGAGTTCGGCGCTCAGGTGTTGATCTGTTCCGAAATCGGCAGTGAAGGCCGTAACTTCCAGTTTGCCCACCACCTGGTGCTGTTCGACCTGCCATCCCACCCGGATTTGCTGGAGCAGCGGATTGGCCGTCTGGACCGGATCGGCCAGAAGCACGTGATCGAGCTGCACGTACCGTACCTTGAGACCAGCCCGCAACAGCGCCTGTTCCAGTGGTACCACGAAGCGCTGAACGCGTTCCTCAACACCTGCCCGACCGGTAACGCCCTGCAACACCAGTTCGGTCCTCGTTTGCTGCCATTGCTGGAAGCTGCGGACGACCAAGAGTGGCAAGCACTGATCGACGAAGCCCGGGTTGAACGTGAGCGTCTGGAGCAAGAGCTGCACACCGGCCGCGACCGTTTGCTGGAGCTTAACTCCGGTGGTTCGGGTGAAGGTGAAGCACTGGTTGAGGCGATCCTTGAGCAAGACGATCAGTTCACCCTGCCGATCTACATGGAAACCCTGTTCAACGCCTTTGGCATCGACAGCGAAGACCACTCGGAAAACGCGCTGATCCTCAAGCCCAGCGAAAAAATGCTCGACGCCAGCTTCCCCCTGGGTGACGACGAAGGCGTGACCATCACCTACGATCGCGAGCAGGCCCTGTCGCGCGAAGACATGCAGTTCATCACCTGGGAGCACCCGATGGTGCAAGGCGGCATGGACCTGGTGCTGTCGGGTTCGATGGGCAACACCGCCGTCGCCCTGATCAAGAACAAGGCCCTCAAGCCCGGTACCGTACTGCTCGAGCTGATTTACGTCAGTGAAGTGGTTGCCCCCCGCTCCCTGCAACTGGGCCGCTACCTGCCGCCGGCCGCCCTGCGCTGCCTGCTCGATGCCAATGGCAACGACCTGTCGTCGCGCGTGGCCTTCGACACCTTGAACGAACAGCTGGAAAGCGTTCCCCGCGCCAGCGCCAACAAGTTCGTTCAGGCCCAGCGCGACCAACTGACGCCTAAAATCAACGCAGGCGAAGCCAAAATCGCGCCACGTCATGCGGAACGCGTGGCCGAAGCCCAGCGCCGTCTGGCAGCCGACACGGAAGAAGAACTGGCCCGCCTGACTGCCCTGCAGGCTGTCAACCCGAGCGTGCGCGAGAGCGAACTGATTGCCCTGCGCAAGCAGCGCGAACAAAGCCTGGCCATGCTTGAGAAAGCCGCCCTGCGCCTTGAAGCCATTCGGGTTCTGGTAGCGGGTTAAAACCCATGAGCTGTGGGAGCGGGCTTGCTCGCGATAGGATCAATGAGGTGAAACTGAATCACCGCGTTAATCCTATCGCGAGCAAGCCCGCTCCCACATTTCTGACAGTCCCGATCTAACTTAACTAACTATAAACCCCCGCCCTAATAACAAAATGATAACCATCATTTTGCCATCACCCCTGTCACAGCCAATCCAGCTTCTATACTCGATCTCAAGCTAGCACCCAACGACTAGCGCATCTGGATCGCCGAGGCGTGCAATGGAAAGTCCGGGGTTGCAACTTTTGGCCGAATCCGCAGAAAACGGGCAACTGCTGTTGATCGGCGGCTATAACCCCTATCTGCTGTTTCTCGCCTGGCTCGTTGCCTGTACTGCCTGCGTGGCCACGCTGAATCTGCTCGACCGCGCAGCCAATGCCGAAAAAACTGCGGCAAGAACCATTTGGCGATGGATAGCTGTCGCTTGCCTGACCATCGGCATCTGGGCGATGCACAGCATCTGCATCCTGGCCTTTGACTCCCCGCTCGAAGCTCGCTACGGCGTTGTTATCGCGCTTGGCTCATTGCTGATTGCCCTGATTATTGTGCAAACCCTCGACAACACTACAGCCTGGCGCCCAAACAGCCGCCTGCTCCATCAGTTATTCAAATATGCCCTGTGCATGCTTGCTGCTGGCGGCCTGCTCAGCACTCACTTGCTCATTGGCAATACACTGGCTGGCAATTCGGATGCAGGCAGCAATAACTGGCAGCCGGCCCTTGTGCTGGCCGTGATCACCCTGTTGCTGATTGGCAGTTGCATCAGCGCCACGATTGTCGACAAGAAACTGCAACTCAAGGAGCACGACCTGCGCCGCGTCAATGCCCTGCTCAGCCAGCTCGACCAGGCGCGCGCATCCTTGCAGCAAGTGGCCCACTACGACCCGCTGACCAATCTGATCAACCGTCGCGGCTTCAATCAGCTGTTTGCTGAAAAACTCATCGACTGCGCCACCAGGAACACCAGGCTTGCGGTAATGTTTCTCGACATTGACCACTTCAAACGCATCAACGACAGCCTGGGTCACGATGCCGGGGACGAATTGCTCAAGACAATCGCCACCCGCATCAAGCACGCTACCCGCAGCCACGATGACGTTGTTGCACGCTTTGGCGGAGACGAGTTCTGCATCCTGTTCAGCCTGAGCCAGCGCGATGAAGCACAAGGCATGGCCCAGCGCATCATGCTCAAGCTCAAAGAGCCCATTGAGCTGTCAGGTCGCCAAATGGTCATGACCACCAGTATTGGCATCAGCGTGTACCCGGATGATGGCACCACCAGTGCCGAATTGCTCAAGCATGCCGACCTGGCGCTCTACCAGTCCAAGGGCAGCGGGCGTAACAACCTCAATTTTTTCAGCCCGAGCCTGAAAACCCGAGCCTCGCTGGAGCTGCAAATCGAAGAGGAACTGCGCAACGCGCTTAACGAGGACAAGGGGCTGTCCCTGCATTACCAGCCCATCTTCGACCTCAAGAGTGGCCGGGTCGCCAAACTGGAGGCGCTGATACGCTGGCAGCATCCCGAACACGGGCTGCTCGGCCCTGATCGTTTTATCAGCATCGCCGAGGCCAACGGGCTGATCGCCAGGCTCGACCATTGGGTGTTGCGCAAAGCCTGTCATGACCTCGCCGCCCTCTCCCGCCTGGGCTGGCAGCACCTGGGCATAGCCGTTAACTGTTCGGCGCTGAATCTGGTACGGGTTGAGTTGGCCGACGAAATCGAAAACGCCCTGCGCACATCAGGCGTTGCTGCACACCGGCTGGAGCTGGAAGTCACAGAAAACGCCCTGATGTGCAACCTGAGCAGCACCTCGCAATTGTTACGACAGATCCGTGCACTGGGTGTATCCCTGTCCATTGACGATTTCGGTACCGGATATTCGTCCCTGGCCTACCTAAAGCGTCTGCCGCTTAACACCCTGAAAATTGATCGCACTTTTATTCAAGACATCCCGGCCTCCAGCCAGGACATGGAGATCGTTCAGGCCATTATCCTCATGGCCCATACCCTGCACCTGCAAGTAGTCACCGAGGGGGTTGAAACCATCCAACAGTTCGAATTTCTCAACCAGTTCGGCTGCGACTTTATCCAGGGCTATCTGCTCAGCCGGCCTGTGCCCTTTGAGGCGCTGCCAGAGATTCTTCAACAACTCGACAAGCGCCCTGTGCCCGCTCCCGATCACGCCACCTTCGTACTTACCAACCAATAGCGGTACAGCCAGATCCCAGGCACAAAAAAACGCCACAGTGGCGACTGTGGCGTTTCTCTACGGCATATTGCCACTACGTGAAGACGGGTTACTGAGCTACACACTCCGGGCTCTTCACAGCGGTGCAAATAAATGCGCCGGCTTGGTGCGCAGGTTTAATTTTGCGCCCTTTCCTGGACCATCACCCAAGGTGAAACCACCACTGCCCATAGCTGAGGGTCGCGCTCAAGAACGTCTAGCGCCTGCGCCTCAGTCATCCTGCCAAGCAGCCCGGATGCCATCCAGGCCGCGACTTTCTCTGCATCATCCTGAGTCACGGCCTGCGCCGCCTCGATCAAGTCCAGAGCGGGTTCGACCCACAGCAAATCCCCTTTGGCGAAGAAGGGTTGCAACGCTTTCCATTCAATTGTTGAGGTCTCGCCAAGCAGCTTGGCATAGAGGGTGCTAGGTTCTTGATTCATGGGTTTCACCGGGAAAAAAAATCGGCGTCATGATAACGCCGCATACCCGGTAGAAAAACCCGGCTTTACTGGTAATAAAACGTGGCAAGAGCTGAGGGCCAAGGTCAAACCGGTTGATATGGCAACATTCAGATAACTATCAACCGATGAATCCGCCGCCATTTTGTCTTTTTCTTACGTTTAAGCGACATTCTCTGTTTTTTCCCTCGCCAGCACGCTATTCAAGCGCTGAAGCGGCGCTCTACACTGTACCGGTACAGTTGCAAGGGGAATTGACCGGGAATTTCGCTACAAGAAGACCCGGTCCGGCTGCCTTGGCTTCCAGGACTATAAAAATTACAACAGAAGAGTGGAGCACCAATAAAGATGGCTACGAAGCAGATTACTAAACTGTTTGCCGCTATGGTTTTGGCCGGGTTCGCCAGCCATTCATTTGCCGCAGACACCATCAAGATCGGTATTGCCGGCCCTAAAACCGGGCCTCTGACTCAGTACGGCGACATGCAGTTTGCTGGTGCAAAAATGGCCATCGAACAAATCAACGCCAAGGGCGGCGTTGATGGCAAAAAACTAGAAGCGGTTGACTACGATGACGCCTGCGACCCGAAACAAGCGGTTGCCGTTGCCAACAAAGTGGTCAATGACGGTATCAAGTACGTAGTCGGTCACCTGTGCTCCAGCTCCACCCAGCCTGCTTCGGACATTTACGAAGACGAAGGCATCATCATGATTACCCCGGCCGCCACCGGCCCGGAAATCACCGCTCGTGGCTACAAGATGATCTTCCGCACCATCGGTCTGGACAGCGCCCAGGGCCCTGCCGCCGGTAACTACATCGCGGATCACGTCAAGCCCAAGGTCGTTGCGGTATTGCACGACAAACAACAATACGGTGAAGGCATCGCCAGCGCCGTTAAAAAGACCCTCGAAGACAAAGGCATCAAGGTTGCTGTCTTTGAAGGCGTCAACGCCGGTGAAAAAGACTATTCCTCGGTCATCGCCAAGCTCAAGCAAGCCAACGTCGACTTCGTCTACTACGGCGGCTACCACCCTGAGTTGGGTCTGATCCTGCGCCAGGCCAAAGAAAAAGGCCTGAACGCCAAGTTCATGGGCCCTGAAGGTGTGGGCAACGAGTCCATCTCGCAAATCGCCCAGGGCGCTTCCGAAGGCCTGCTGGTCACCCTGCCAAAAGCGTTCGACGCCGATCCGGAAAACAAGGCACTGGTTGATGCTTTCGCTGCCAAGAAGCAGGACCCAACCGGTCCATTCGTGTTCCCGGCCTACGCCGCAGTTGAAGTGATTGCCGGCGGTATCGAGCAGGCGAAAAGCGAAGATCCGGCCAAAGTCGCTGAAGCCATCCACAAAGGTACGTTCAAAACGCCTACCGGTAACCTGAAGTTTGACGCCAAGGGTGACGTGGAAGACTTCAAGTTCGTGGTCTACGAATGGCACTTCGGCAAGCCAAAAACTGAAGTAAGCCCTCAGTAAGGGTCGGTTCCTGACCTGAAAACCAAGCCCACTGCTCAAGCGGTGGGTTTTGTTTTACAGGCCCGCGGTTCATGGAAATGGGGCCGCGCTTTCGTGATCCGAAAGCCTGCCCACCTGAAAATCTTTAAAACCGTCACCAGCGGTTCGCTGGCAGAAGACCTGTGCTCCAAGTGGGTGAAAACCCATACGGCCCGGGCCGGAAAATGACTCCACCAGTGAAATGCGTCTCAGGTTTTTAGGAGCTTTGTAATGCCTGACATCTATCACTTCTTCCAAATGCTGGTTAACGGCCTCAACGTTGGCAGCACCTATGCCCTGATCGCCATCGGCTATACGATGGTTTACGGCATTATTGGAATGATCAACTTCGCCCATGGCGAGGTGTACATGATTGGTTCCTATATTGCGTTTATCGCCATCGCCGGCCTGACCATGATGGGTCTGGACAGCGTACCGCTACTGCTGACTGCCGCGTTTATCGCCAGCATCGTGGTCACCAGCGCCTACGGCTACAGCATTGAACGGGTTGCTTACCGTCCATTGCGTGGCAGTAACCGCCTGATCCCGCTGATTTCGGCCATCGGCATGTCGATCTTCCTGCAAAACACCGTGCTACTGGCACAAGACTCCAAAGACAAATCGATCCCCAACCTGATCCCCGGCGGCTTCACCTTTGGCCCTGGAGGTGCCAGCGAAGTTATCGTCTCCTACATGCAGATCGTGGTTTTCGTTGTCACTTTCCTCGCCATGCTCGGTCTGACCCTGTTTATCTCACGCTCCCGCATGGGTCGTGCCTGCCGCGCCTGCGCCGAAGACATGAAGATGGCCAACCTGTTGGGTATCAACACCAACAACGTTATTGCGCTGACCTTCGTGATCGGTGCTGCCCTGGCCGCTGTTGCTGCGGTGCTGATCAGCGTGCAATACGGCGTGATCAACCCCAACGCGGGTTTCCTGGTAGGTCTCAAAGCCTTTACCGCAGCGGTACTGGGTGGCATTGGCAGCATTCCTGGCGCGATGCTCGGTGGCCTGGTGCTGGGTGTGGCTGAAGCCTTCGGTGCCGATATTTTCGGCGACCAGTACAAAGACGTTGTGGCTTTTGGCTTGCTGGTACTGGTGCTGCTGTTCCGTCCGACCGGCATTCTGGGGCGTCCGGAGATTGAAAAAGTATGACTAGGAATCTTAAGTCGGCGCTCTTCAGCGCCCTGTTGGTCTGGGCCGTCGCCTACCCGGTACTCGGCCTGAAACTGACTATCGTCGGGATCAACATCGAAGTTCACAACACCAGCACCTTTACCCTGAGCGTGATCGCGATCTGCTCCTTGCTGATGTTTGTGCGCGTGTTGTTCAACCAGCAACTGACCACAGCCTGGAGAAACTCCCCCAGCCTGCCGAAAGTGCCCACCAAGGCCACCAACTTCCTGACCCTGCCCAGCACTCAACGCTGGATCATTCTCGGTCTGGTCGTTGTGGCATTGATCTGGCCGTTCTACGGTTCTCGTGGTGCAGTGGATATCGCCACACTGATCCTGATCTATGTGATGCTCGGCCTGGGCCTGAACATCGTGGTAGGCCTGGCTGGCCTGCTTGACCTCGGTTATGTCGGCTTTTATGCCGTAGGCGCCTATACCTATGCCCTGCTCGCGCATTACTTCGGGCTGAGCTTCTGGATCTGCCTGCCTTTGGCCGGATTGATGGCGGCTACCTTTGGCTTCCTGCTGGGTTTCCCGGTGTTGCGCTTGCGCGGTGACTATCTGGCCATCGTGACGCTGGGCTTCGGTGAAATCATCCGCCTGTTCCTGCGTAACCTGACGGACATCACCGGCGGGCCAAACGGTATCAGCAACATCCCGAAACCAACGTTGTTCGGCCTGAGCTTCGACAGAACCGCCGCCGAGGGCATGCAAACCTTTCACGAGTACTTCGGCATCGCCTACAACTCGATCAACAAGGTAATTTTCCTCTACCTGATCGCGCTGGTGCTGGTACTGCTGGTGTTGTTCGTCATTAACCGCCTGCTGCGCATGCCGATCGGCCGCGCTTGGGAAGCTCTGCGTGAAGACGAAATCGCCTGCCGTGCACTGGGCCTGAATCCGACCGTGATCAAGCTGTCGGCCTTCACCCTGGGCGCTACCTTTGCCGGTTTTGCTGGCAGTTTCTTTGCCGCACGTCAGGGCCTGGTAACGCCTGAGTCGTTCACCTTCCTTGAGTCGGCGATCATCCTGGCCATCGTGGTACTGGGCGGCATGGGCTCGCAACTGGGGGTCATCCTGGCCGCCGTGGTCATGATCCTGCTGCCCGAAATGATGCGTGAATTCAGCGAATACCGCATGTTGCTGTTCGGAGCCCTGATGGTGCTGATGATGATCTGGCGTCCACAAGGTCTGCTGCCTATGCAACGTCCTCACCTGGAGCTGCGAAAATGAGCCGCGAGTTACTGAAAGTCAGCGGCCTGAGCATGCGCTTTGGCGGCCTGTTGGCGGTAAACGGCGTAGCCTTGACCGTCAAGGAAAAACAGGTGGTGTCGATGATCGGCCCTAACGGTGCCGGCAAGACCACCGTATTCAACTGCCTGACCGGTTTTTACAAACCGTCTGCGGGCAGCATCGTCCTCGATGGCGAGTCGATCGAAGGCCTGCCGGGTCATGAGATCGCGCGCAAAGGCGTGGTCCGCACTTTCCAGAACGTGCGCCTGTTCAAGGACATGACCGCGGTTGAGAACCTGCTGATTGCCCAGCATCGCCACCTCAACACCAACTTCCTGTCGGGCCTGTTCAAGACCCCGTCATTTCGCAAAAGCGAACGTGATGCCATGGACTACGCCGCGTACTGGCTCGACAAGGTCAACCTGACCGAGTTCGCCAACCGCCCGGCGGGCACCCTGGCCTACGGGCAGCAGCGACGCCTGGAAATCGCCCGTTGCATGATGACGCGCCCGCGCATCCTGATGCTCGACGAACCGGCTGCAGGCCTGAACCCCAAGGAAACCGAAGACCTCAAGGCGCTGATCAGCGTATTGCGCAATGAGCACAACGCCACCGTGCTGTTGATCGAGCACGACATGAAACTGGTCATGAGCATTTCCGACCATATCGTGGTGATCAACCAGGGCACGCCTTTGGCTGACGGGACCCCGGAACAGATCCGCGACAACCCTGAAGTGATCAAAGCCTATTTGGGGGAAGCGTAAAATGCTGCAATTCGAAAACGTTTCGACCTTTTACGGCAAGATCCAGGCCCTGCACAGCGTCAATGTAGAGGTGCGCCAGGGTGAGATTGTGACCCTGATCGGCGCCAACGGTGCCGGCAAGTCGACCCTGATGATGACCCTGTGCGGCTCGCCTCAGGCTCATAGCGGCAGCATTCGCTACCTGGGTGAAGAACTGGTGGGGTTGAGCTCGGCCCAGATCATGCGCAAAAGCATCGCCGTTGTACCTGAAGGGCGTCGGGTGTTTGCTCGTTTGACCGTGGAAGAAAACCTGGCTATGGGCGGGTTCTTTACCGAAAAACGGGAATACGAGGAGCAAATGGACAAGGTTCTGCACCTGTTCCCGCGCTTGAAGGAACGCTTTACCCAACGCGGTGGCACCATGTCCGGTGGCGAACAGCAAATGCTTGCCATTGGCCGTGCGTTGATGAGCAAACCCAAGCTGTTGTTGCTTGATGAGCCATCACTGGGGTTGGCACCGATCATCATTCAGCAGATTTTCGATATCATCGAACAGCTGCGCAATGAGGGTGTAACGGTGTTTCTGGTGGAGCAGAACGCCAACCAGGCACTGAAAATTGCTGACCGTGCCTATGTGCTGGAAAACGGCCGGGTGGTGATGCAAGGCACTGGCGAGCAATTGCTCAACGATCCGAAAGTGCGTGACGCCTACCTGGGCGGCTAAACCTGCCTGCGACACACAACGGCCCTTCGGGGCCGTTTCTTGTTAAACGACGCATAAGCTGTCGAAACTCTGTTGTATATCTAGCCCTATTGTGGGAGCGAGCCTGCTCGCGAAGGTCGTTCGCGAGCAGGCTCGTTCCCACAGGTTTACGTTTTTCCTGTAGCCGCTGACGAGGAGCAAAGGCTGCGATCGGCTACATAAAAATAATTCAGATCAGTTGTAACAACGCCCCCCCTTGCCTCTCTAGTTGGGTAACCCGGCAGCAATCGCTACCGGAATTTCTGGAGAGTCACCATGAAAAACCAAACCACCCGCACCTTGTCTGCCGCAGCCCTGGCTCTTGCTCTGGGGTCGGCTCTGAGTATTGCCGCCCTGCCCGCTCAGGCTGCCGACGACATGGAAAAATGCTTCGGGGTTGCCATGAAAGGGCATAACGATTGCGCCGCCGGCGCTGGCACTACCTGTGCTGGCTCCGCCAAAACCGATCATCAGGCCAATGCCTGGAAACTCGTCCCAAAAGGGACCTGCGAAAAAACCGCCAGCAACACCTCACCAACCGGCTTTGGCCAACTGGCTGCCTACAAAGGCAAGTCCTGATCCGCGCCGCCGAGTGTTGATAATGCACAGCCCGCTTGCTTCGCTTATCGCGCCTCGTGCGCCCCGGCTCCCGCCTCGTGCGGGGCTGGGGCTCAAGGCCGATCACTTTGTGGATGTACTTGCGAGCCGCCCAGACATCGGGTTCTTTGAAGTGCATGCCGAGAACTTCATGGTAGCTGGCGGCCCTTTCCACCATTACCTGGGCTTGATCCGCGAACATTACCCGCTGTCAATTCATGGCGTTGGCCTGTCGATTGGCGGCGAAAGCCCGCTCAATACCGAACACTTGCGCCGCCTGAGCCTATTGCTCGAGCGTTACCAGCCGCAGATGTTTTCCGAACATCTGGCATGGTCCTCCCACGGGCCATTATTCCTCAATGATCTGCTGCCTTTGCGCTATGACACCGCCACGCTGCACCGGGTATGCGCGCATATGGACCAGGCACAGGATGTGTTGAAGCGCCAGATACTGCTGGAAAACCCCGCGACCTATATCGAGTTCGACGAGGCCCAATTCGACGAAGCCGGTTTTATTCAGGAAGTCATAAGCCGTACCGGCTGTGGCCTTTTGCTGGATGTAAACAATGTGTATGTGTCATGCATCAACCACGCCCGCGATCCTGTTGTCTATCTCGATGCCTTGCCCCTTCAGGCCGTAGGTGAGGTTCATCTGGCGGGTTTTGCTGAAGAAGCAGACAGCCTGGGTCAACGCTTGCTGATCGATAACCACGGCGCACCTGTCGATCAAGCGGTATGGGCGCTGTACCAGCAAGTACTGGACCGAATTGGCCCGATGGCCACCCTGATCGAACGCGACAATCATCTGCCCCCTCTCACCGAACTGCTTCAGGAAGCCCGCTTAGCTGACCGCTACCTGTTCAGCGCACAGGTGCAGCCATGAAACTACAAGAAACATTCAGTGCAGCATTGCTCAATCCACACACGCCCGCCCCCACAGGCATTGCCTGCTACAACGGCGACATTGACCGCCGTTTCGCGGTATATCGTAACAATGTGCAAAGCGGACTGATCAACGCGCTGGCCACCAGCTATCCCGTTGTTGCGCAATTGGTGGGTGAGGCCTTTTTTCAGGCCATGGCGCAGATATTTATTCAAAAACACCCACCCGACAGCCCGGTCATGAGCGCCTATGGCAGCCAGTTCGCCGGTTTTATCAATGCCTTTGCACCCGCCAGAAGCGTGCCCTACCTGGCGGACGTGGCTCGCCTTGAGCGTTTGTGTGTGCAGGCCTTTCACGCCGCAGACGTGTGCGCCGTAAACCCCGGGCTGCTGGCTCAGGCGTTCAACAGCCCCGAGGGGCTGCCCCATTTACACCTGCAACTGCACCCCGGTGTCGCATCGCTGCATTCACCCTACGCCATCGCGTCCTTGTGGGCGGCGCACCAACGCCAGGGACAGATACAGGGACTGGACACGCGCCAACCACAAAGCGTCCTGGTAATACGCAATGAATTGCGCGTGGAGGTATTCACGGTCAGCTCAGGGTGCGCAGTATTTGTGCACTTGCTCAAAGCGGGGAATGCCCTGGGGTTGGCCGCGGCCCATGCCCTGGAAGCCGACCCAGACTTTAACCTGGGCCAGGCCCTGGCACTGTTGATTAGCAATAACACCATCACCGGCTTACAACCCGCCCTCGAGGCCTCGCCATGAATACTCAAACAATAAGCCCCGGCCTGCTACAGCGCTGGATCGGAGGCGCAATCGGGCTGTTGCACTGCATACCCGACACACTGATCGCCTTTGTCGCACGCTTTTCCATTGCGGCGGTGTTCTGGAAATCAGGCCAGACCAAGGTTGAAGGTTTGGCAATCGATCTGGTTGAAGGCACCTTTCAACTCGGTATGCCGCATCTGTCTGACTCTGCGCTGTACTTGTTCAGTACGGAATACAAAGTCCCGCTACTCTCCCCCGAGGTGGCTGCTCACGCTGCCGCCTTCAGCGAGCATGTTTTCCCGGTGCTGATCCTGCTGGGCTTGGCCACCCGGTTCTCGGCGCTGGCACTGCTGGCCATGAGCATGACCATCCAGCTGTTCGTATACCCTGATGCCTACCCGACTCACGGCACCTGGATCGCGGTCTTGTTGTACTTGATGGCCAAGGGCCCGGGTGCGCTGTCGATTGATCATCTGATTGCACAGCGTTTTCGTTAAAGCAGGTCAATGGCCTCACCATTACTCTGGAACCAGCCCACCAGGAAATCCGCCAATACCTGAGTACGCCTGGGCAAACCGCCTTGATAAGGGTGAACCAGATACATGGGGTTGCTGCGCGTTTGATAGTCACGCAACAAGCCACGCAGGCGCCCATCAGCCAACTCGCAGCCAAGCATGTACGAGGGCAAGCGGGCGATGCCGGCACCGATCACGGCCGCTTTTTTCAGCAGACTGTAGTGATTGCTGGCAAACGACCCCGAGACCCGCACTCGTTGCAGTTCATGCTGGCGGTGGTAGTGCCACTCCTCACGACCGCTGTAGTGGCTGTTAAGCAGACAGCGGTGCTCGACCAGTTCTTGCGGCGTAACCGGCTCGCCGTATTGCTCAAGATAGGCAGGGCTGGCGCAGGTGATCTCGTGCCAGTTAAGCACCTGCTTGGCCACCAGCCGTTCATGGCTGGCAACCTGCGAGCGTATCGCCAGATCAAACCCTTCCCGCACCATATCGCGATAGCTGTTGTTGAGCTCCAGCTCGATCTGCACCTGCGGGTATTCGCGGGAAAACTCCAGCAACAGCGAATCAAAGAAGGTCTCGCCCAGGGATACGGGCACGGTCATGCGTACCGGGCCTGCAACATCATCCTTTAGCCGGGCAAGTGCCTGACGTGCCCGCTCCACTTGCACCACCAGCGCCTGGGCTTGTGGCAGTAGCGCCGCGCCAGCCGCCGTAAGGCTCAAGCGCCGGGTGGTGCGATGCAGCAACACCACCGAAAACTGCGCCTCAAGCTGGCTGATACGCTTGGACAGCTGCCCCTTGCTGCAGCCCAGTTGCTGGGCGGCCAAGGTAAAACTGCCAGCGTCGATCAAGACCGCGAACGCAGCCAGATCATCCATTTCACTCATGGATTGTTTCCATATGAAAACCAAAGGTTGCCTATTAGTGCGCTTATCCCACTTAAAAAGCACCACTAGACTGAGCACTCACGTCATCCACAAAGGCACACAACATGAAAATCCTCTTGATCGGCGCTCACGGCACCATCGGTTCAGCCATTCGCCGCGAGTTGTCACCGCGCCATGAGATCGTAGAAATTGGTCGAAAAAGCGGGGATTATCAGGTCGATATCAGCGACAGTGAATCAATCCGCCAACTCTTCGCGCAAACCGGGCGCTTCGATGCGCTGATCTGTGCCGCCGGTAACGTCACGTTCGCCGCACTGGCTGACATGAGCGAAAGCGACTTCGCCCTCGGTTTGCAGGACAAGTTGATGGGCCAGGTCAATCTGCTGCTGATTGGCCGCGAGTTTGCCAACGATGGGGCCTCGTTCACCTTCACCAGCGGCGTTATCAACCGCGAGCCGATCCGTACCGGCAGTTCGGCGGCGCTGGTCAACGCGGCACTTGACGGTTTTGTAAAAGCAGCCGCCATTGAGTTGCCACGGGGCCTGCGGGTCAACTCGGTGAGCCCTACGGTCCTGGAAGAAGCGATGGACAAATACGCCCCGTACTTTCGCGGCTTCAAGCCTGTATCGGGCGCCGATGTGGCCCTGGCTTACGCCAAAAGCGTGGAAGGCTTGCAAACCGGGCAGACATTCACCGTAGGTTGAATCACTTGTGATGCATCGCTAGGCTGAGTAACGTGGCGACACCCTTCAGGAGTGCCCATGATGCGTTTTGCCCGTTCCTTAGCTTTGTTCGCCTTGCTGCCCGTGTTTGCCGGTTGCCAGATGTTCAGCAGCACACCTGCCGACACCACCGCAGGTCAAACCCGCCTGCAGGGCGAGCTGGTATCGGCCAATGGTCAATTGGTGTTTCAACCCTGCGTCGGCCAACAGCGCTATGTAGTTCGTGACAGCGCCGACACCACGCTGGTGCAGGACGCGACCTACATGCCCAATAAACCGGGCAAGTTGTTCGCCGATATCCGCGGCCGTTTTAGCGCCAGCACAACAGCCGGTACAGACGGTGAAGTCGAGCTGCAGCAACTCTACCGCCTGGAGCGCAGCAACAGCGCCTGCCAGGATCCCAACTTCAAGCAGGTGACCGTGCACGCCAACGGCAATGGCCCGGCCTGGGAAGTGCAAGCCGGGGGCAAGGGCATGGTGCTCAAGCGCGAAGGCCAGCCCGACCTGGCGCTGCCCTACGTTGAAGAACAGGTCGGCGATGGCCGCTTCTCCCTGTCCACCGAGGCCAACAATCAGCGCATCGAGCTGTGGGTGGCCCCACAACGCTGCACCGACAGTGCCAATGGCAGCGTGCAACATCTGAGCGCCGAGCTACGGATCAACGGTCAAGTCCAGCGCGGCTGCGGCTATTTTGGTGGCGCCCGTAACGACTAACCGATAACTGTTGCCGCATATTGCCCCGAAGCAGCTTACAATTAGCGGTTCTGCCAGGGTTTACCTGGCCCCCGATACTGGACACTGTCAATGTTACGAATCACCGAACTCAAGCTGCCGATCGACCATCCCGATGAAGACCTGCGCCCTGCCATCCTGCAGCGCCTGGGCATCGAAAGTGATGACCTGGTCGATTTCACCTTGTTCAAGCGCAGCTACGATGCGCGTAAAAAATCGTCCGAACTGTGCTTCATCTACACCATCGATGTGAGTGTGCGCGATGAAGCGCCGCTGCTGCTCAAGTTCGCCGACGATCGTAACGTCAATCCAGCGCCGGACGTCAGTTACAAGGTCGTCGGCCAGGCTCCCCAGGACTTGACCGAGCGTCCGATTGTGGTCGGCTTCGGCCCCTGCGGTATTTTCGCCGGGCTGCTGCTGGCACAAATGGGTTTCAAGCCGATCATTCTTGAACGTGGTACCGAAGTGCGCCAGCGCACCAAGGACACCTGGGGCCTGTGGCGTAAAAACGTACTCAACCCCGAGTCCAATGTGCAGTTTGGCGAAGGCGGTGCCGGTACGTTCTCGGACGGCAAGCTCTACAGCCAGATCAAGGACCCGAAACACCACGGCCGCAAGGTGCTGCACGAGTTCGTCAAGGCCGGCGCGCCGGACGAGATCCTCTATGTCAGCAAGCCGCATATCGGTACGTTCCGCCTGACCGGTGTGGTCGAAAATATGCGCCAGCAGATCATCGCGCTGGGCGGCGAAGTGCGTTTTCAACAACGCGTGACTGATGTGCTGATCGACAACGGTCAACTGACCGGTGTGATCCTGGCAGATGGCGAGCAACTGAATGCTCGCCACGTGATCATGGCGCTGGGCCATAGCGCCCGGGACACCTTCCGCATGCTCCACGATCGTGGCGTGTATATGGAAGCCAAGCCGTTCTCGGTAGGTTTCCGTATCGAGCACCCGCAGTCGCTGATCGACAGTGCGCGCCTGGGCAAGTATGCCGGCCACCCGAAGCTGGGCGCTGCCGATTACAAACTGGTGCACCACGCCAAAAACGGTCGCTCGGTGTACAGCTTCTGCATGTGCCCGGGTGGCACCGTGGTTGCGGCAACCAGCGAACCGGGCCGTGTTGTGACCAACGGCATGAGCCAGTATTCGCGTAACGAACGCAATGCCAACTCGGGCATCGTGGTCGGCATTACGCCTGAAGACTACCCGGGTGGTCCGTTGGCCGGCATCGAGCTGCAAGAACGTCTCGAATCCCACGCCTATGTGCTGGGCGGCAGCAACTACGAAGCTCCGGCGCAACTGGTGGGTGACTTTATTGCGGGCAAACCGTCCACGGCCCTGGGCAGCGTCGAGCCATCCTATAAGCCGGGTGTGTCTTTGGGTGACTTGGCCCTGGCCCTGCCGGACTTCGCCATTGAAGCCATCCGTGAAGCACTGCCGGCGTTCGAGAAGCAGATCAAGGGCTTCTCGATGCATGATGCCATTCTCACCGGCATCGAAACCCGTACCTCGTCGCCGCTGCGCATGACCCGTGATGCGTCGATGCAGAGCCTTAACGTCAAGGGCTTGTTCCCGGCAGGCGAAGGCGCTGGCTACGCTGGCGGGATTCTGTCGGCAGGTGTCGACGGTATCCGTATTGCCGAAGCTGTAGCGCGCGACATTCTGGGTATCGAAGCCTAGGTTTTGACTCGGTAGGGGCTGCAGCCCTGACATGTAGGAGCGGGCTTGCTCGCGATGCATTCACCACGGTTTGCCAGGCAGACCGTAGCGCCTGTATCGCGAGCAAGCCCGCTCCCACACAGCCACCGCCTTCTCCTTCTTCAGGCGGGATCCTTGCTGAAAAACCAGCAAAGCTGGTCTATTTCCTACAGCCTTCACAGGCACAAATCAGACTCAATTTGACACACAACTGCTAGGCTCTTGAGCGGTGTGTGAGCACGCCGTTGCTTATAACAAAAAAGAATATAGTTTTTGTTTTAACCACTAACCCCACAGGTTAGGGTGTCGCACCTTATTACCTAATTGATGGAGAGCGACCTTGCCTCTGCGTAGCACTTTCACTCGGTTCTTTCAGTTGGAAGCTGCCAGCGGTCTGCTGTTGATTGCCGCGGCCGCTCTGGCTCTGATCGTCAATAACTCACCGCTTTCCCATTACTACACGGCCTTCCTGGACGTGCCGGTAGCGGTGCAAATCGGCGCCCTGCAAATTGCCAAACCGTCGCTGCTGTGGATCAACGATGGCCTGATGGCCTTGTTTTTTCTGCTGATCGGCCTTGAGGTTAAACGCGAACTGCTCGAAGGCCAGCTGTCCAAGCCCTCACAGGTGGTGCTGCCCGGCGCGGCGGCAATCGGCGGCATGGTGGTACCGGCGCTGATCTACTGGTTCATCAACAAAGATTACCCGGACGCTCTCGGCGGCTGGGCCATCCCCATGGCCACCGACATCGCCTTCGCCCTCGGCGTGCTGGCCCTGCTCGGCAAGCGTGTACCGGTGTCGCTGAAGCTGTTCCTGATGACCCTGGCGATCATCGATGACCTGGGGGCAATCATCGTGATTGCGGTGTTCTACTCCAGCGAGTTGTCGGGTGTGTCCCTGCTGCTGGCGGCGGCATGCCTGATCGCGCTGATTGCCATGAACCGCATGGGAGTGATCAAGGTCGCACCTTATATGATCGTCGGCCTGATCCTCTGGGTGTGCGTACTCAAAAGCGGTGTGCATGCCACATTGGCAGGTGTAACGCTGGCATTCTGTATTCCGCTGCGCACCAAGAACTCAGAAACTTCACCGCTGATGAGCATCGAGCATGCCCTGCATCCCTGGGTGGCTTACGCGATTCTGCCGTTGTTTGCCTTCGCCAATGCGGGTGTATCACTGGCGGGTGTCAGCCTGCACAGTTTTGTCAGCCATGTGCCTATGGGCATTGCCGCAGGCTTGCTGATTGGCAAAACCCTTGGCGTGTTCGGCCTGACCTGGATCGCCATCAAGACCGGCATGGCCGCGCTGCCGGCAGGCGCCAACTGGGGCCAGGTGTTTGGCGTGGCCATCCTGTGCGGCATCGGCTTCACCATGAGTCTGTTTGTGGGCTCACTGGCGTTCGTTGCAGGCAGCGATTATGTAGGCATGGACCGTATGGGCATCCTTACCGGCTCGATCCTCGCAGCACTGATCGGCTATGGTGTTACGCTGTTCTTTAGCCGTAAACAGCCGGTGGCGTAACCCTGATGTTGCTCACTCAGGCTGGCTCTCACAGAGACACAGCCCGCCTGAGTGAACAACCAAAAGAGAGAAACGTGGTCGATAAAATGCAGATTGTGCAATACGCCGGCATCACCGTGATGTTCCCGGCAGCGCTGGTGATTGCTGCCTGGTTATGGCTGGGCGCATCCAGAAAAATCGCTTTGCTGTGGTTGGGCGTGCTGGTGACTGCCTACCTGGTGGTGGGCGTCAGCAAGATCCTGTTCAAGGGCTGGGGCGTTGGCCTGCATGACCTGGGCATTGCCGTATTCAGCGGCCACGCCATGAATGCTTGCCTGGTCTTCACCGTGTTGCTCAACCTGCTGTGCCAACAGCTTGATCAGCGCTTGCGCTGGCCTGCACTCGGGGTCGGGTTGCTGGCGACCTGGTGGTTCGCCATCAATTACGTCGCCCTCACCATCCACCCTTTGCCGGAAGCCATCGCCGGAGCGCTGATAGGCTCTGTCGCCGCCTGCGTATTTGTGTTCAGCCTCAGGCAGTACAACGTCAGTCACGTCCCTCGACCTGCCCTGACACTGGGGCTGGCGGTGGTGATGGCCTTCAGCTGTATGCCCAAGTACACGGCAGAACGCTTGCTGGACCATATCGCCATAACGCTGTCTGGGGCCGAGCAGGCATTCAAGCACTCGTCCTGAGCTGCTTTACAGCCATAAAAAACCCCGGCCAGTTAGCACTGGCCGGGGTTTTGTTTTTACGCTGTCGCCTGTTTTACTGGGTAACGCGGCTGGTACCGTCAACGGTCATGATGCGCACGCGCTCACCGGTACGGAATACCTGGTTAGGCTCAACCTGCTGAACATAAGCACGGGTGCTGCCGTCGTCTTCACGCACGGTGATTTCCACACCCTGGGTCTTGGTCAGGCCCGACTCGGCTGCCGAGCCCAGCAAACCACCGGCCACGGCGCCGATCACTGCGGTGACGATGCTGCCACGACCGCCACCGATGGCGCTGCCGCCTACACCACCCACGATAGCGCCAGTCGCAGCGCCGATCGGGGTCTTGGTGCCTTCAATTTGCACAGGACGCAGGGCAACGATGGTGCCCATACGAACGGTCTGTACACGTCGGGCTTCGTCGCGCGAGTAGGTGTCGCCGGTCAAGCTCGATGTGCAGCCGCCCAACAAAACAGTCATGGTAGAGAATGCTGCAACCAACAGAACGGACTTACGCATGGGATCAACTCCAAAATAACAGGGATTCATTAAACTCCGCAGCCGGTAACCTGTCACGGCACAGGGCGGATAAAAGGGCTTTATTCAGCGTCTGTACAGTAACAATAGCGCTGTTTGCCCACACAAGACTTCGCAAAGAGTAGCGCGAAATAGCCGGTTTGCATTGCGCGCCTTGCTGTAGAGGGTGCCTTCAGGGTGCCAGGCGCTCACGCACCCAGTCTGCCCCCTCACGCCGATAGTTGAGGCGATCGTGCAGGCGACTCGGGCGCCCCTGCCAGAACTCGATGCGCTCGGGCAGCAAGCGATAACCGCCCCAGTGCTCGGGGCAATGGGGCTGGCTGTCACTGAAGCGCGCCTCGGTGGCTTTGAGCAGCTCGACCAGTTCATCGCGATCAGCAATCACCTGGCTTTGCGGCGAGGCCCAGGCCCCGATCCGGCTGCCCAGGGGGCGAACCTGATAGTAGGCATCGGACTCTTGCGCAGTGACCTTGACCACCTGACCCTCGATGCGTACCTGACGCTCAAGGGTTGGCCAGAAAAAGGTCATGGCCGCGAACGGGCGCTCGGCCAACTGCTGGCCCTTGGCACTGGTGTAGTTGGTGAAAAAGGTAAAACCCTGTTCATCCAGCCCCTTGAGCAACAACACCCGACAATGCGGCCGCCCGCGGGCGTCCACCGTGGCCAGGGTCATGGCATTGGCCTCGACCGGTGGCTGCTCGGTTTTCACCGCATCGCCGAACCACTGATGAAACAGCGCGAAAGGCTCGGCCGGGGCCTGAGCCTCGGCCAGCCCGTCACGGGTGTAGTCACGTCGCATATCCGCCAGTGCTTGAGTCATGCCCCCATCCTTCCTTGAATCAGTCAGTTCTTGGCCTGATCGTTGGCGGCAACTTTCTTGTCCGCAACAGCTTTGGCTTTAGCGACAACCGGCTTTTTGGCTGGCGCTGGCTTGGCCGCTTTTTTGGCCGGTGCAGACTTCTTGGCTACGACGCCTTTCTTGGCCGGTGCTGCATTCTTTTTGGCCACAGAAGGAGCAACAGCTGGCTGCACCGCAACCAGCTCGGCCGGGGTGAGGACTGGCTGGCTGTATTTGCTGACCAGGGCAACCATGGTGGCTTGCGGGGTCATCAGGATTTCAACCCGACGGTTCAGGGCGCGACCTTCGTTGCTGTCGTTGGCTGCGCGAGGCATCACCGAACCCATGCCACGCAAGGTCAGGCGGTTACCTTGCAAACCGCTCATACGGAAGATCGCTGCCACCGATTTGGCACGGTCCAGGCTCAGACGGGTATTGGCCGCCATTGCGCCCGAAGAGTCGGCATGCCCCAGCACCAGCACGGCGGTTTTTGGGTCGCCTTCAACCACTTTGGCCACTCGGGTAAACGGGCCAAGCATGGACGGCATCAGCAAGTCCGGGCGGGTGGCCTTGAACGAACTGTCAGCTGAAGCCACGATAATCAGCAGATTCTCGCGACGCTCCAGTTGCAGGTTGGTGTCCTTGATTGCAGTACGCAGACGAGGCTCATATTCGTCCAGCCAGGCCTGGGTAATTTTCGGATCCGGCATCGGGATCACGCCAACCGGCGAAGTTTTGGCGTCTTTGGCATCGCTATCAAACGGCCACCACCAGTTTTTCGAAGAGGCTGCTGCAGAGGCAGGCGCGGCGGTGACGGCTACTTTTTTGTCCTTTTCAACCGGGGTGTCTTTTTTCGCCGAGTCAGAGCCAAAAGGCCACCAGCTGGAACCGCTGTCTTTGGCTGCGACCGCTGGGGCGGTGGCAGTTTTGGTTACCGGTGGCGTTGTTTTGCTGTCTGCTGGCTTGGCCGCAACAGTTGCAGTTTTATCCGCAGGAGTCGACGCCTGGTCGGACGAGCCCAACTGCCACCATTTGTGGCCACCTTCGGCGTCATTCTGTGGAGTTTGTGCGCAACCGGTAATAGCCAGGCAAAGAGCCAGAGCGAGGGTCTTATTAGATGACATTGAATATCCACACAATGAATTAAGAATTAAAGAGGCACTAAGCCCACTATAAAAAACGTATTGAAAACAGAAAAGCTACCGAGTTCCGACCTGTGGCCTACAAATCCTGCTTACAGGCACTCAGCCAGTACTCTAACCAGTTTTTGCGCCCTGGGATCCATCAATATATTGGGCCCAAGGGTATTGGTCACAAATCCAAAGGCCACCTCACGATCCGGGTCGGCAAAGCCGGTCGACCCCCCAGCCCCGGGATGACCGAAAGCTTTTGGCCCAAGGCCAAACGTCGCGTTGGGCACGGTTGGCTGATCCAGCATGCACCCCAGCCCAAATCGGGTTTGCGTGCGCAAGGTTTTATCCTCGCCGACGCTGTGCTCGCGGGTCAGTTGCTCCAGCATTTCGGCTTCAAGCAGGCTGCCGTCCAGCAAACCGCTATAAAAACCGGCCAGGCTACGGGCATTACCATGCCCATTGGCCGCTGGCTGCTCCATTCGGCGCCATTCGGGTTTGTTGGTACTTGTCATAATAGACGGTGGATTGGTGAATGCCCGCGTACTCATGGATGAAGGCTCATTCATCATGGCCTTCAACAGGCGCTGCGCAGCCGCATCCCCCATATTGCCCTTGCTGCGGGCAACATGAGCCACCCGGTAAAACTCTTCGTCACCCAGCCCGACATGGAAGTCCAGCCCCAGCGGCCTGGCCGTCCGCGCCATGATTGACTGGCCCGCACTGCGGCCATCGGCGCGGCGAATCAGCTCGCCCACCAGCCAGCCATAGGTGATCGCGGCATAGCCGTGCCCTTCGCCCGGCGTCCACCAGGGGGTTTCGGCGGCCAGTGCATCGACCATGGTTTGCCATTCATACAGCGCCTCGGCCGGCATCAATTCGCGCAAGGCCGGCAAACCCGCGCGATGGCTCAGGAGCTGACGCAACGTGATGGACTCTTTGCCGGCAGCAGCGAACTCGGGCCAATAGCGGGCCACTGGCACATCCAGCTCCAGCTTGCCCTCTTCGACCAGTTGCAACGCCGTGACAGCGGTAAAAGGTTTAGTGCACGAAAACAGATTGGCAATGGTGTCTGTGTGCCACGGCTGCTCGCCGTCCTTGTCAGCGGTACCGGCCCACAGGTCGAGAACGGTTTCGCCACCGATCTGGATGCACAACGCCGCGCCGCGCTCTTGCGGATCATTGAAAAGATCGGCAAACGCCTCGCGTACTGCTTCGAAGTTAAGGTCGTGAAAACCCTGAATCTGCACCCGGACCTCCTGGATCAAGCATGGCTCTACAAGGCGTGCATTGTTCCAGCACCAGTAAGATTTTGAAACAGAGCAAAGCGCTCTGAGCACACAATTTTTGTGCGCTGTTGAGTCGGCGGGCAAAGTATCAGCAAGGGCGTGTTTTTTTTGTGAAAAAAGGCAAAACACCCATGGCAAAAATCTCGTAGCAGCTGACTCGCGGAGCGAGGCTGCGTCCGGCGGCGCAGCCGTCGTAAAACCTGACTTGCGGGTATAACTGACATACCGCAGGGTCTGATTTCGCGACGGCTTTGCCGCCGAACGCAGCCTCGTTCCTTCGGCAGCTGCTACTTAGGGTGTGTCTACAGCGCGGCGTAGACCAAAGGCGCAAGCTTCTGCACCCGCGGGTCCATCAGCACATGGCTGCCCATGGTGGTGGTGACAAAGCCGAAGCTCACCTCCCGCTCAGGGTCGGCAAAGGAGATTGGCCCGCCCAGCCCCACATGCCCGAATGCCTTTGGCCCCATCCGATGGGAGGCTCCCGGGTCCGCCGGCTGCTCCATCATGCAACCCAGGCCATAACGCATGGGCCGCAGCAGCGTGCGGTCCATATCGTTACTGTGCTCGCGGGTGAACTCTGCGAGCAGCTCAGGCCCCACCAGGCGCCCGCCCAGCAGCGCACTGTAAAACCCGGCCAGGCCATGGGCGGTACCGTGGGCATTTACGCCGGGATGGCGATAGGCCCACCAGCGCGGGTCAGCCGTTTGCCGTGATCCCATGGCGGGATTGGTAAATGCAAGGGTCGCGACATGCTCAGGCTCACTGACCATCACGGCACGCAAGTCCTGGGCGTAGTTATCACCCGTTCGCCCTTCAGCGCGCTCGAAAAAGGCAATGCGGTGAAAGTGCTCGGCATCAACGCCCATATGGACTTCAAGGTCGTTGGGCTCGCAGATTCGCTCGTGGATAAAGGTACAGGGGTCGCGACCATCGGCCCGTCGAACCAGCTCGCCAAGGATCCAGCCATAGGTGGTGGCGCCATAACCGACACTGGTTCCCGGTTCCCACCACAAGGGTTCTGCCGCGACGACTTCGGCCATTGCATCCCAGTCGTACATAATGGGCGTGCGGCTGGGCAAACGCAGCGCCGGGATACCTGAGGTATGGCACAACACCTGGCGCAAGGTGATGCGCTCCTTGCCGCCCTGGGAAAACTCCGGCCAATAGTGGGCAACCGTCTGATCCAGCTCGAGCTTGCCCTCTTCCACCAGCATCAGTGCCGCGATGGCGGTGAAGGGTTTGATACAACAATAGGTGTTGACCAATGTGTCGTGGTTCCAGGGCTGGTCGCCCTCCAGATCCGCCACACCCGCCCATAAGTCGACAACGGTTTCGCCGCCCACCTGCACACAAACACCGGCTCCTCGCTCCTGAGGATCATCGAAGATCGCCTCAAAGGCTTCCTGAACGGCTTCGAACCCACTTGCACACTTCCCTTTCGCTTCCATTTCGAAGTCTCCATTCAGTTGGAATGCAAGACCTTAGTTTTAAAGTGGGAATTGAAAAGGAAGAAACCCCTACTGGGCGACGAAATACATCGCCGCCCATCGGGCAGGGAAAATCAGTGCCCCTTGCCCGAGTGCCCACCTGCATGCCCCGCGCCAGAGCGCCCGCCGCTACCATCATCGGTTGCATGCACAGGCGCCTTGACGGCTTTTTCGGCTTCGGCCTGGGCCTTGGCGGCCTCCTGGCCCAACTGGCCAAGGGCCTGCAGATTGGCCTTGCGCACGCTGTCGACAAAACCGGTAAACGGCAAATCGGTGATACCGATCATGCCAAAGTGGCCGTTTTCGCCGTCGAGCAACCGGCCTGTGACCGGCTGGTCCAGGTACTGGAACCAGTGCACGCCAACAATCGACGGTTCTGCCACCGCCTGTTTGAGGAACTTGCTGTAAGCCGGGCCACGGACTTCTTCGTTGGCCACTTCAGTGACGCCGCCCCAGAACGGGCCACGGTCACGGGAGCCGAAGTTGAACTCGGTGATCATTACCGGCTTGTCCAGTTCGCGCAGTTTGCCGAAGTCATAGCCGTCTTGCGGTTGCAGGGTGTAGAAGTTGAAGCTCAGTACATCGCAGTATTTGGCACAGGACGCCACGGCCTCTGGCGTACTGACGGCAAACCGTCCGCCAAGCAGCAAGTGGTTTGGAGCATGCCATTTGAGCGAGTCGGAAATGGTCTTGAAGTAGGTATCAGCAAAGACTTTCTGGAAATACTGATAATCCGCCTCGATTTGCGGGTGCTCGGTGTTGGGCAAAGGCCCTTCAAAACCGGGATCTTCCATCAGCTCCCAGGCCGGAATTTCAATACCCCAGGCCTTGGAAAGACCCTGCTGGTTGCGGTATTTGTCACGCAGCTGCTTGAGAAAGGCCCGCTTGGCGGGTACATCCGTGGTCATGCGCAAAGTGCCCAGGGCCAATGCATAACGGGATTTCGGGTCATTACCCGGACCAGCCCAGGCCAGTTCGTTGTCGGCAAAGTAACCGATCAACCAGGGATCATCGCGATGATCGCGAGCGGCAATGGCCACGGCGCGCTCGGTGGCCATGGCAAAGCGCGGGTCAAACGGGTCGGGCATGCCGCCCCACCAGTCGGTGCCGGTACTGATGCTGGTGTAGTCCCCCACAACCGACAGCGGCAGGGTGTAGGGCACGCGATCGTTGAGGCCCAGTTCGGGGTCGCTCCAGTTGCCGATGGTGTTGAAGCCCCAGGCTTGCAGGCGATCCAGGGTGCGGGCCTGCCAACGCTTGGCATCGAAGGCTGGAGGTGCACAAGGGCTCACCGGTGCGCTATCCGGTTCAGTTTTAGCCGTTACGCAAGGTTCACCGTAGATACGCTGCAGGTTGGCGGCATAAAAGTTGTACCAGCGCCCGGCGTCAAAGCCCCTGCCCTGGGTCGAGGCGTTGCCGCTGTTGTTGTTCGCCTTGCCGTAAAAACTGGCCAGAGGAGTGCCATCATGGGGCAAATCGGTAAACATCCACTCACGGCCGGCAACATAGGTCTGGCTGTCGTTGGCCGTTACGGCATTTAGGCCCAGCGAGTAAAACGGGTGACCTTCAGGGGTGATCAGGTTCCAGCGGCCATTGCGCTTTTCTGTGCGGAAAAACCCGGTCGCCTCAAACCCCGCGCCCTTCAGCCAGCCGCCGTACTTGTCCTGATCGGCACGCCCGGCCAGCCAGCCTTTGAGTTGCTGCTGTTCTTTTGCGGCGGCGGCCTTGAGCTGTTCGTCATTGGCAACACGCTCCGGCCATTTGGCGCGGGTCGACTGGCCGTAGCCGTCGACGATCGCGCCGTACACGGCCTTGATTACGCCTGTGCCGTCCTGCACGCCGAAGCGCTCCAGCAGAATGCTCTGCGCGACGTTCGGTTGCGCAATCGACAGACTTACCGACACCACCTGGCTCAGATCGATTTCACCCTGGCTACTGGCCAGCAGAATGCGCTGGCCATCCAGCGTCATCGGCATCGGTGGGCCGGCGCGCATGCCCTGGCTGTGTGGAGAATTGGCTTTTAGCGGCAACAACAGGGTTTGCGCCGGGCCGGCAGGCAGGTCGACACGGCTGGTCAGGGTTTTGCCGTTGCTGCTTTGCACGGTCACGTCCAGCGTAAGTGCCCAGTTCATGGCGTTCTGGATGCGCAGGGTCATCATCCCCGACTGCGACCAGTCCCATACCCCGGTTTGCGGAGTCAAACGCAGGCTGGGCGCGACGGCCGGGTTGAAGGTGACGCGGCGCAGCACTTCGCCTTCGGCTGTTTGCTCCGCATTGTATTGCGGCAAGATCGCATCCGTAGTCGCCACTTGCACCACATCGGCAGGGCGAACGAAATTGAACAGGGTTTGTTGGCCAGCAGGCGCCGCCAACAGCGGAGTCGTGACCAGCAACGCAAAAACAGCAGACAGCGAACGGCGAATCATATGGATCTGGTTCTCCCAAACGGCCGAAAATCGGCCTGTGAGGTGGTGAAAGTCAAAGCATAGACAGCAAAGTCGACGATAACGCCGACCCGCGCTTAAGAAATTTCGCGCCTGAACGGCGGCAGTGCATTCAGAATCGCCTTGCCATAGCGCTGGGTGACCAGGCGCCGGTCCAGCAAGGTGATGGTGCCGCGATCCTGTTCGGTACGCAGCAAACGCCCGCAAGCCTGAACCAGCTTGAGCGAGGCATCAGGCACGGATATCTCCATGAAGGGGTTGCCACCCCGGGCCTCGATCCACTCGGCCAGGGCCGCTTCGACCGGATCATCGGGAACCGAAAACGGTATTTTGGCGATCACCACGTGCTCGCAGTAGGCACCAGGCAAATCCACGCCTTCGGCAAAACTGGCCAGGCCAAACAACACACTGGAGTCCCCGCCATCGACCCGCGCCTTGTGCTTGTTGAGGGTTTCCTGTTTGGACAGGTTACCCTGGATAAACACTTGCTTGCGCCAGTCGCGCTCCAGGCCGTCGAATACGTCCTGCATCTGCTTGCGTGATGAAAACAGCACCAGCGTGCCCCGCGAGCCTTCGACCAGCGCGGGCAAGTCACGAATGATCGCCGCCGTATGAGCCGTAGCGTCACGGGGGTCGGCTTTGAGGTCAGGCACTCGCAACACACCGGCATCAGCATGATGGAAAGGGCTGGGCACCACCGCCGTCACGGCTGTTTTGGGCAGGCCGGCACGCATGCGGAAACGGTCGAAGGTGCCCAGTGCTGTCAGGGTGGCGGAGGTCACGAGTACCCCATAGGCCACGTTCCACAGGTTGCGACGCAGCATCTCGGCGGCCAGGATGGGGCTGGCGTTGACCTCGATATCAAACAGCGAACCGCTTTCCGCCAGGGTCAGCCAGCGCGCCATGGGCGGGTTGTCTTCAGGGTCTTCGACAGTAAAGGCGGTCCACAGCTCCCAGTTGCCCTGGGCCCGGGACAGCAGGCTGCCAAACAGCGGGTACCATTCCTCGGCCTGGTTGCTGGTGATGCCGATATTGACCTCGCCATCCATACCGTCCTTGAGAATCTCGGTCAGACGAGTGAACAGGTCGGTCAGACGCGAGAATCCTTTTTTCAACTCGATGCCCATTTCACGCATGTGATCGGGAATCAGGCCGCCAATAAAGCGATGGCGCGGACGCTCGCGACCCTCGGGCTCTTCGCCGACTTTAAAGTCGGCGATCTGCTCGCAGGCAGTGAACATGAACTGTTGCTGGGCCTTGATTTCTTTGGCCAGCTCCGGCACTTGCTCCAGCAAACGCCCCAGGTCGCCGGGCAACGGGTGTTGGGCCAACAGTTTGGTAAGGTTCTTGGCGGTTTGCTCCAGCCAGTCGGCGGTGGAGCGCAAACGGGTGTAGTGGGCAAAATGGCCAATGGCCTTGTCCGGCAGGTGATGGCCTTCGTCAAACACATAGACCGTGTCACGGGGATCAGGCAATACCGCGCCACCCCCCAACGCGAGGTCGGCGAGCACCATGTCGTGGTTGGTGACGATCACGTCCACCTTGCTCATGCCTTCCCGGGCCTTATAGAAAGCGCACTGGCCGAAGTTGGGGCAATGACGATTGGTGCACTGGCTGTGATCGGTGGTCAGGCGCGCCCAGTCCTGGTCTTCAAGGGCCTGGGGCCAGCTGTCGCGGTCGCCGTCCCACTTATTGCCGGCCAGCTTTTCGATCATGCTGGTGAACAGCTTCTGGCTGGCCTCATCGACTTCGATCTTGAAGCCTTCTTCCTCGAACAGCTGCGCCGTCGCGGTTTGCGCGTGGCCCTCTTGCAGCAGCATGTCGAGCTTGGACAGGCACATATAGCGGCCACGACCCTTGGCCAGGGCAAAGCTGAAGTTCAGCCCGCTGTTGCGCATCAGGTCCGGGAGGTCCTTGTAGACGATCTGCTCCTGCAGGGCGACCGTTGCCGTGGCAACCACCAGGCGCTTGCCCGCGGCCTTGGCCACAGGAATGGCAGCCAGGCAGTAAGCCACGGTTTTGCCGGTACCGGTGCCCGCTTCTACGGCGACCACAGCCGGGTCGCCACTGCGGTGGTTTTCTTCGTCGGTGTCGATATCGCCCAGCACCTTGGCCACTTCAGCGATCATCAGACGCTGACCGTAACGCGGCTTGAGGCTCTTGGATTCGAGAAAACGCGAGTAAGCGCCCTGGATCTGAGTTTTGAGTTCGGTACTAATCATGGTTCTTCGGGCGCAAGAAACGCTGGATAAATTTTCAGTGGTTCGAATGACCGCTATCATACCCCGCTAATTCATCCCGCGCCGAACGGAGTACCCCAATGACCGCCTTTGCCCTCGCCTACAGCCTGCATGTACTGGCCGCCCTGATCTGGGTGGGCGGCATGTTTTTCGCCTGGATGATCCTGCGCCCGGCGGCTGTCACGGCCCTTGAAGGCCCGGTACGGTTAAAGCTGTGGGTAGAAGTGTTCCAACGTTTTTTTGTATGGGTGTGGATCGCAGTGGTGATTTTGCCGATAAGCGGTGTAGGTCTTCTGCAAATGCGCTTCAACGGTTTTGAAACGGCGCCGCGCTATGTGCAGATCATGATGGGCTTGTACATCGTGATGGTGGCGTTGTTTATCCGCATTCAATCGCTGCAGTTGCCTGAGTTGCGCAAGGCCGTCGAGGCCCAGGCTTGGGCTGACGGGGCAGCGGTAATGGGGAAAATTCGCCGGCTGGTGGGGTGCAATCTGATTGTGGGGCTGGTGTTGGTGGCAATTGCGGCGGCTCGGCCGACTTTTTAAAAGCCGGATGGGTGTAGCTGCCGAAGGAACGAGGCGGCGTCCGGCTGCGCAGCAGTCGTACAACCATTTAATTACGGGGTATCAGAGGGTTCGTGTTTGCAGTGTTTGCGACGACGACAGCAAGGCATTTGGCCTTTAATATCAGGCGTTTCGTACGACGTTTCGCTTTCGTTTCCGTGAAACTTCCTAGAAAATCCCGTTCGCTTGCGCCGCTTAAAATCGGGGAATAGTCTCGGCCCATCGCTGCAAAGCTGGCCAAGGGTTATGTCGACAAGTTGCTGGACACGCTGGTAACGCACTGAAGCAGCACGCGCCTGATTGGCGACAGGCACGTCGTTTATTTATACGTAGCTGTGCCGCAAATCAACTGATCCACCGGTTACATATCCGGCATTTGCGTCTAACTGAAATATTGGTTTCGCTCTTACAGCGAGTCACTTTGCAAAAGCGGCAAAGTAACCAAAGCGCTTGCGCCCCATCGCACGGCCTTCGCTGCGCTCAGGTTCACTCGCTCCGGTCCTGTTCCGTGGGCACGCCGCCACGGGCCATCCTGGCCCATCGCGACTCTCCCGGCATCCATGCCGGTCGACCCACTCCACAGAACCTCCACTCGCCCTCCCGGGAGGGCAGGCAGATCAAAAGCACAGCGCCCTCGAGGCGGCCGACCGGCCGGCCTGTTTGGAGTGAATGTGTTGCGCAATCTGCGCTTAGCGCCTCAGCGGATATTGCGTGCCGTGCACAGGTTACAACCGCTGGATAGTCACAACACCTGCCGTACCCGCTTCCCCCGGCTGCCCGGCCAGGCCCGGCTTGCCGGACTTGCCGCCATCGGTGCGATACACCACACAGCCCTTGGCTTTGCCGCCTGCGCCAGCCCGTCCGGCCTCGCCGGGCTTGCCGCCCGTACCGCCGTCAACCCGCACACGGACTTGTTCGGCCGGGTAGTCACGCGGCAGCTCAACCCGCACCTGCCCGCCGGCCGCACCCGGTTGCCCGTTACCTCCATTGTCGCCATTGGCTCCGGAGCCCGCCGCGCCCCAAGTACAGCCTGGCTCTTCGCCATTACCGCCATCAAGCCCGGCAAAACCCGGCGCTCCCGTACCGCCACGGGCATCAATGGACAGTTGCGGCGCTTGCAGTGACTCAATCCGCAGGCTCAGGTCCCGGGCTGGCCGCGCAGGCTTTTCAAAGGTACCGGTGGCGCCACGGGCATTGATCTGGCTGCCCTCGCCCAGTTCGGCACGCGCCACCCGCAGCGCGATGCCGTGCTCGGCAGGAACGATAGTGATGCGTGCTTCACGACCCAGCTGCAGTTGGTCGATATCGACCTGGGTGATCCCCGCTGGAATCAATAACGTCCCGTAGTCAGCAACATCAAGCTTTTCCAGGCGCAATACACTGACGTTAGCGGGCAGGCGCATCATCGAGTTGGCCTCGACCGAGACGACCTCGGCCTGAGCAAAAGGGCTGCACAAGGCAGCCAACAAACATAACTTACGCATGGCTGGCATCTCGTTCGCGGGAGGCAGGAAGGGTATGTGCGTGAAAAACTCCAAACACAAGAATCAACAGGCGATCACGCCAGGGATGGCGGCGGCCTTGCAGGCGACCTTTGAACAAGAGCACCTCAAGCCCATGGGTCAGCACCAACAGGCTGCCAACAAGGTTGATCAGCACATCGAACGGGTAGACCAAGGGCTGGTACAGATTACTCAGCACCAAGGCCCAAACTATCAGTGTCAATGCTTTACCCAGCCCCCAAAGCACCCTCATACATCCGCCTTTAGCATGTTCTTTGGCGCACATTAACGGCTTGTACAAGCAGGACGCCATAGACCGTCATAAAAAGATTCGCCGCAACTTCGACTGGCCCGGGCAAAACCGCGGCGATACCAAGGGTTAACGAATGATCAGAATCTCGGTACGTCTGTTTTGGGCGCGGCCCTCAGGGGTCTGATTGCTGGCCACAGGGTTCGACTCACCGGCTCCCTCCACGGAAACAAACTGACTGCGCGGTACACCGCTGTCGATCAAGTACTCAACCACCGACTGCGCCCGTGCCTTGGACAGTTTCAGGTTGTAGGCCTCATTGCCCACACTGTCGGTATACCCTGTGACCTTCAACTGGGCGTTGGCGGCGTCTTTTTTCAGGCGCGCGGCTATGATATTGAGCTTTTCCTTGTCCGCCGCAGTCAACCGGGCAGAGTTGAATTCGAAATTCACATCACGTACTACAATAGCCTCTTGCTTGACGACCACCACTTCTTCAACCACCACCACGGCCACAATCGGGCAGCCCGCAGCATCGACTTTCACGCCTTGGGGCGTATCAGGGCACTTGTCGCGACTGTCCGGAACACCGTCGCCATCCGCATCGCCGTCACCGTGTACCCAACAGTAAGCCGCGGCCATGCCCGCACCGAATACGGCACCACCCCCCGCCCAGGCCGAGCTTTTTATTGCACCCAAGGCCGCCCCGCCCACACCGCCGACTGCAGCACAGGTGGGCCAGTCAGTTTTTTGCAACCCGGCACAGCCCGTTAATACGCCGGTGAGAACAACCAGAGGTACTGCTGTTCTTATGATGCTCATAAAAGGGTCTCTCCTGAGGGTCGGCGTTTGGCCGATGCAAGGCAAAGTAAAGACTGCGCTCAGGGTATGCGCCAGCAAAGTGACAGTAGCAGCAACAGCCCACTAGGCCGCGCGGCTTGCGCAGGCTAGTCTTGGACGCTCTAAGTGAGGACCTTCGATGACGCCCGGTATTTCTACACGTACACCCCAGCAAGCGCTGGCGGCCTTGCTGGATCGTTATGCGCCACAACGCCTGCTCGTGGTCGGGGCCAGCAGTTTCCCGGCACTGGCCGCCTTCGAGGCTGCGCACCCCGGCGCACAGGTGGCCCGAGCAGCGCCTGGCCCGTTGCCCGAAGACCTGGCAGCGCAACGCTTTGACCTGGCACTGGTGATCGACTGCCTGGAGCACCTGCCCAAAAACAGCGGGCTGCAATTGCTGGGCGGCATTCGCAACCTCAATGCCAGTCGCATTGCCGTGCTGGCGGATCTCACAGCCTGCAATTGGAAAGAAACCGACTTTTACGCCCTTGCTTTACAAAGCAATGAGAGGTTTCAGCGTGACGAGCAAGTCCTGACGCTCTTTACTTACGACTTGCGCGAATACAAACAAGTACCCGACTGGCTAAACGCCAGGTTTTGGGCAAACCCGGAAAACTTTGGCAAGTATTGGTGGTAACCCGATGAGCACATCCATTTGCCCCTGCGGCAGCGGCAACCTGCTGGAAGCCTGCTGCGGGCACTATCATGACGGCCACCCGGCCCCGAGCGCCGAAACCCTGATGCGCTCACGCTACAGCGCCTATGTATTGGGGCTTGTCGACTACCTGGTCAGCACCACCCTGCCTGTGCAGCAAGCCGGGCTGGATCGCCAGTCCATTGCCGACTGGAGCGCGCAGAGCACCTGGCTGGGCTTGACCGTTGAAAGCAGCGAAGTGTTCGGCGGCCAACCGGAACACGCCTTTGTGACCTTTACTGCACGCTGGCACGACGCCAATGGTGAGCACAGCCACCGCGAGCGCTCATCCTTTGTGCAAAGCGCCGGGCGCTGGTACTTCATCGACCCCACCGTACCGCTCAAGGTCGGGCGCAACGACGCTTGCCCATGCGCCAGCGGGCTGAAGTTCAAAAAATGCTGTGCCGGTTTTTTCGGTCAATAGGCTGGACTCTGAGGGTTAAACAATGGACGTGCGGGCCCGAACAATAAAAACAATCGCCCTGGCCATGCTGCTGATGGTATCGGGATGCACCTCCTGGTTCGACTCAGGTGACAAGGACCCGGACGTGCATCTGGAAAAAGTCGAACTGGTGCAGGCCAAGCTGCTGGAGCAGCGCTTCAGGCTGCATTTTCGGGTCGACAACCCCAATGACTCGACACTGACCGTACGCGGCCTGAGCTATGCCGTGTATCTGGGCACCATCAAGCTGACCGAAGGTGAGAACGAACACTGGTTCAGCGTGCAACCCAACAGCAGCGCCATGTACGTGATACCGGTGCGTACCAACCTCTGGCCGCAGGTGCGCCCGCTGGTCAATTTGCTTGAAACACCCGACCAGCCCATCCCCTACCGACTCGAGGGCACACTGCAAACCGGGCTGTTCTACGGTTACGACGTGCACCTGACGCGCAAAGGCGAGATAATCCCCGGCGATTTTATTCCAGAGTGATTGAGCAATGACCCAACAACCCCACGTTCATGGCCCCGACTGCAACCACGATCATGATCATGGCCACACCCATGACCACGATCACGGTCATGTACATGGCCCGCATTGCGGCCATGCACCTCAAGAGCCTGTGCGCAACGAGCTGAAAGACGTTGGCCGCAACGATCCCTGCCCGTGCGGCAGCAGCAAGAAATTCAAGAAGTGCCACGGCGCCTGATCCCTCGGGACGCTTTGCAAACGCCGCACAGGATCCAGTGTCCTGTGCGGCGTTTGTGTTTTTGCTTTATGAAAAAGTGCGTCACAAACCATGACCTGCTTTCATCCGACGCGCTTTTGGGGGTAAAACTGACAGCCCACAGTCGATGACCGCCTCTGATGGTTGTCAGGTGCTGGGTGAACATTCCCTTCTGGAGCCCTTCATGATCGATCTTTATTACTGGACCACTCCCAACGGCCACAAAGTCTCATTGTTTCTTGAAGAAGCTGGCCTGCCCTACAAGGTTCATCCGATCAATATCGGCAAGAATGAACAGTTTGCTCCGGACTTTTTGAAGATAGCCCCGAATAACCGCATCCCGGCCATTGTTGATCAGGCACCGGCCGACGGTGGCGAGCCACTGTCCTTGTTCGAGTCCGGCGCGATCCTGCTGTACCTCGCGGAAAAAACCGGGCAATTTTTACCAAAGGACCTGCGCGGCCGGCAAATGGCCCTGCAATGGCTGTTCTGGCAAATGGGTGGCCTGGGGCCAATGGCCGGGCAAAATCATCACTTCAACCGCTTCGCACCGGAAAAAATCCCGTATGCGATCAAACGCTACACCGAAGAGACGGCCCGTTTGTATCGCGTATTGAACAAACAGCTGGAAGGCCGCGAGTTTGTTGCGGGTGACGAATACAGCATCGTCGACATGGCGATTTACCCGTGGATCGTGCCCCATGAATGGCAGGGGCAGAACCTGGATGATTTCCCGGCCCTGAAGGCCTGGTTCCAGCGAGTCAAGGCGCGCCCGGCTACAGAACGTGCCTACGCACTGGTGGATAAAATCAACCCGCCGAAGTAGTGCATATAGCGCTTGCACGGTGTCATCGGCCTCACTAACGTAGCGGCTTTCGATGACACCACCCCCGCAGGAGCTTTGCCATGGCCTCGCCAGCCTTTACTTCTTTACTACCCCGGTTCGGCGTTGCCGCGGCAATGGTCAGCCTGCTGGGCCTGGCCGGTTGCCAGATAAACAACCATGCCACTGAAAGCCTGGTGCCAGCCTCTGGCGTGCAACCGCTCAAGGGCCTTGCACAGAACGTGTCGGTACGCCGCAACATCCAGGGCATGCCGCTGATCGAAAGCAGCAGCTTCCATGACGCCCTGTTCACCCTGGGTTATGTGCATGCCGGTGACCGAATCAGCCAGATGGTGCGTTTGCGCTTGCTGGCCCAAGGCCGCTTGGCCGAGCTCAACGGCGTTGATGCACTGGAAAGCGACCGGTTGATGCGCACCGTCAATCTGAAAAAGAACGCTGACGAGCTTTATAAAAGCGCCTCACCGCGACTTAAAAAGTTTTTCGAAGTCTACGCTCGCGGAGTCAACGCCTACCTGTTCCGCTACCGCGACAAATTGCCGGCCGATCTGGCGCAGGCCAGCTACAAGGTCGAGTACTGGAAACCCGAGGACTCGGCGCTGATTTTCAGCCTGTTGAACTTCGGCATGTCGGTCAACCTGCAAGAAGAACTCAACGCCCTGGCCCTTACGCAAAAAGTCGGCACCGACAAACTGCCCTGGCTGATGCCAACCTATCCCAACGAAGCCCTGCCCAGCAGCGAAGCCGACAAGCTCAAGGGCCTGGCCCTGGGCAGCCAGTTGCAAGGCTTGAGCGGCGTGTCCCAGGCCCTTGAACAGGTGAAGCAACTGAGCCTGCCAGGTGTCACGGCATCCAGCGACTGGGCCATTGGCCCGCAGCGCAGCCGCAGTGGCAAGAGCCTGCTGGCCAACGATATCCATCAACCCATAGGCGTGCCTTCGGCCTGGAACTACGTGCAGATTCGCGCCCCCAAATACCAGGCTGCCGGGGCAACCATTGCGGGCTTGCCGACCCTGTTCGCCGGGTTCAACGGCAAGGTGGCATGGGGTATGAGCATGGCCATGGGCGACAACCAGGATGTGTTCCTGGAGAAGCTCAAACGCCAGGGCAGCAGCCTGTACTACATGGCGAACGGCAAGTGGCTACCGGCGACGGTGCGCAACGAAACCTTTTTCGTCAAAGGTCAGCGTCCGATTCGCGAAGTAATTTACGAAACCCGCCACGGGCCTTTGCTCAACAGCACCCTGGGCAGCCCCAATGCCCTGAACAGTAGCCTGGGCCTTGCCCTGCAAACCCCGGACTTGCAGGGCGACAAAACCCTCGACGCATTTTTTGACCTGTCCCGTGCCCAGAACAGCGAAAAAGCCTCGGATGCCAGCCGTGAAATCCGCGCTGTGGCGCTGAACCTGCTGTATGCCGACGCCAACCATATCGGCTGGCAAGTGACCGGGCTCTACCCCAACCGCCGTGAAGGGCTTGGCCTGTTCCCGTCGCCGGGCTGGGATGGCCGCTACGATTGGGAAGGTTACGCCGACCCGATGCTGCACCCCTACGACCAGGACCCGACCCAGGGCTGGCTGGGTACCGCCAACCAGCGTACGGCCGCCTATGGCTACGGCATGCAACTGTCCAACTCGTGGCTGTCACCTGAGCGCAGCGAACGCCTTGCGCAACTGGCAGGCAGTGGCAAACAGGACGCCCGCAGCATGATAGCCATGCAGTACGACCAGACCACGCTGTTCGCAGCCAAGCTGAAAACCATGTTCAGCGCCCCCGGCATGGCACAGCCTCTGAAACAGGCGATCGCGGCATTGCCCGCGCCAGAACAGGCCAAAGCCCGAGAAGCTCTTGGCCGGCTGATGGCATTTGACGGCAAGCTCGGCGCCAACTCGGCCGATGCGGCAGTGTACGAACTGTTTTTGCAGGAAAGCACCCGGCAGATCTTCCTGGATGAACTGGGCCCCGAGAACAGCGCCAGCTGGCAGGCATTTGTGGCCAACAGCAACCTGTCTTACCCGGCGGTAGCCGATCACTTGCTGGGCCGCGAAGACAGTCCTTTCTGGGACGATAGCCGCACCACGCAAAAAGAAGACAAACCGGCCATTCTGGCCCGCAGCCTGGCCGGGGCGATCAGCATCGGTGACAGCCTGATGGGCAACGATCACAAAGCATGGCAGTGGGGCAAGCTGCATCAGTACGTATGGCGCAATGCCAACGGCCAGACTGTTCGCGCCCCCGTTATGGCAGGCGGCGATCATACGACCCTCAATACGGCGGCCTACCACCTCGCGGGCGCAAACTTCGAGGTGACGCAGATACCGGCCATGCGCATGATCATCGACTTCGGCCAGGTCGAACCGATGATGGCGCAAAACAGCACCGGGCAATCGAGTAACCCGGCCAGCCCGCACTACACCGACGGTATCGATCCGTGGCTCAAAGGGCAGTACATCAGCTTCCCGATGCAGCCGCAGAACTTCGACAAGACCTACGGCAAGACCCGTCTGACCCTGGTTCCGGGCAAGTAACCGAGAGCCACAGCCTGCCCTCTCATGCACAAAGCCGGGAGAGGGCATATGCTGAGTAAAAGGTGCAATTTTTCATTTGTATGTCGCCCATAATATGCTTCGATTGGGGCGACTGGCACAGCGCTACTGTCTGGCCATCTGAACTTGGCTCACAAGGACGTCTCCATGCAGCGACATCAAATTCATCCTTTGCTGGCACCTGTCCCGGGCACTGAACGGCTTATTCACAGTTTTCATTACGGGCCTGCCCAGCCCCGAGGCAAGATCTATATCCAGGCCTCACTGCACGCGGATGAATTGCCCGGGATGCTGGTCGCCTGGCACCTCAAGCAGCGCCTTGCAGAGCTTGAGGTGGCGGGACGGTTGCTCTTTGAGATAGTCGTGGTACCAGTGGCCAACCCGGCTGGCCTTGAGCAGGTCTTGATGGATATCCCGCTGGGGCGTTACGAGCTGCAAAGCGGGCAGAACTTCAATCGTAACTTCCTGGACCTGAGCACGCAGATTGGTGATGAGCTTGAAGGCCAGCTCAGCGATGATCCCGCACAGAACCTGCAATTAATCCGCCGTCGCTTGCGCGAACTGCTGTCAGCGCAAGTGCCGACAACGCAGTTGCACTCCCAGCGCCTGACCCTGCAAACGCTGGCCTGCGATGCCGATATGGTGCTGGACCTGCACTGCGACTATGAGGCCGTACCCCACCTGTACACCACGCCTGAAGCCTGGCCGCAGGTCGAACCGCTGGCGCGCCACCTCGGCGCTCAAGCCAGCCTGCTGGCAACGGACTCCGGCGGGTTGTCGTTCGATGAGTGCTTCACCCTGCTGTGGTGGCAACTACAGCAGCGTTTCGGTCATTGCTATGCGATTCCCCAGGGCAGCTTTTCCGTAACCCTGGAATTACGCGGCCTGGCAGATGTGAACCACAGCCATGCAGGGCACGACTGCCAGGCGCTGATTGATTATCTGATCGATTTTGGCGCGATTGACGGAGAATCCGTGCCTTTGCCACCCCTTCTCTACCCCGCCACCCCTTTGGCCGGCGTAGAGCCCGTGGCAACACCGGCAGGCGGGCTGCTGGTGTTCAATGCCAGGCCGGGGGAGTATCTGTGCGCTGGCCAGTTGATTGCCGAGATCATTGACCCCATCAGCGACAAGCTCACACCGGTTTACTGCGCCAGCGCAGGTTTGCTGTATGCCCGCTCTCAGCGGCGAATGGCCACCGCAGGCATGGTGATTGCCCACGTGGCAGGCCGCGAAGCCTATCGTAGCGGTTATCTGCTATCGCCTTGAGCCACTACCGGATCAGGCAACCGGCGCAGGCGGAGGCTCGTCAGGCAGCGTTGGCACGCCCGGTTCGGGCTCGATCGGTTGCGGGCTGTCCGGGTCAGGCTGGCCGGGGATGCCACCTGCATGCAGCTGTGGAAAGGCCAGCAGAGACCAGGCCAGCAGCCCGACCTGATTGGGCTCGAGGTTTGCCAGTTGGGCGCGGATACTCGGATCAATCTTCATAAGGCACTCCTGAGCGATGATCCGGCTCGCTGGATGCGTAACCGGAAATACACTCAATAGAGTGCATTTGCGCTCAAGAATTCCCTCTGTTCGTCAGGTGCGAGGCAAGGTCACGCCGCGCTGGCCCTGATACTTGCCGCCACGGTCCTTGTACGACACTTCACACTCTTCGTCAGATTCGAAGAACAGCATTTGTGCCACGCCTTCATTGGCGTAGATCTTGGCCGGCAATGTCGTGGTGTTGGAAAACTCCAGGGTCACATGACCTTCCCACTCGGGCTCAAGTGGCGTCACGTTAACGATGATGCCGCAACGCGCGTAGGTACTTTTACCCAGGCAGATGGTCAGCACATTGCGCGGAATACGGAAGTACTCAACGGTGCGTGCCAGGGCGAAGGAGTTGGGCGGGATGATGCAAACGTCGCTGGTGACATCGACAAAGCTGCCCGCGTCGAAATTTTTTGGATCAACGGTCGCCGAGTTGATATTGGTGAAGACCTTGAACTCGTTTGCGCAACGAACGTCATAGCCGTAGCTCGAAACGCCGTAGGAGATCAGACGGTTCTCGCCTTCTTCACGCACCTGACGCTCGACGAAAGGTTCGATCATGCCGTGCTCTTGCGCCATGCGGCGAATCCACTTGTCTGGTTTGATGCTCATGGCGGGTGTCCTGAATAGCGAGGTAGAAAATTCTGTTGGGCATCTTACCGCCCCCCAAGGCCCTGTTCAAAAATCTGGGGAAAAAATATCGAAATTAGCTTGAGATCCCCTGAATACAGGGTGTGAGGGCAACCGTCAGTCACGTTTTTGGATAATCCTTCGCAAAGACCCTTTGCACGTTCGGAAAAAAGCGTTAAGGTGGCGCCACTGTGTTGCTTGTGTCACTGAGAATCTCTACACGATATGTTGAATTTCGATCCAACCATCTCCAAGAATTTTTCCTGCTCTTTGCACTCAGTCTCGGCCAGGGCTTTTCCTGCGTCGCAGTTATCTTTGTTCAAGGAGTTACACCATGTCTAATCGCCAAACTGGTACCGTTAAGTGGTTCAACGATGAAAAAGGCTTCGGCTTCATCACTCCACAATCCGGTGACGACCTGTTTGTTCACTTCAAAGCAATCCAATCCGACGGCTTCAAAAGCCTGAAAGAAGGCCAACAGGTTTCTTTCATCGCTACTCGCGGTCAGAAAGGCATGCAAGCTGAGGAAGTTCAAGTTATCTAACTTGTACTGATCCAGTAAAAAACCCCGCCCTTAAAAGCGGGGTTTTTTTATGCCCGTAATAAACCCAGGCACGATTTTGTAGTCGCTGAAGAGGCACGAGGCGGCGATGGGCTGCATAGCGGCCCCAATTTCTGAAGGCCCTGGGGGCCTTATCGCAGCCTCGTACCTCGTCAGCGACTACAGGTATTGCATCGCAATTCAGTCGTCAGTGGTCGTAATGGTCGGCATAGCCTGCGAAGCCGCTTCATGCAGGACAATACGCGCACCCACCTGTCGGGCCAGCTCCTGATAGATCAAGGCAACCGGGCTGTTGGGGTCAGCCACCGCTGTTGGCTTGCCATTGTCGGCCTGCTCGCGGATTTCCATCGACAGCGGCAGCGAGGCCAGCACCTCAACGCCATATTGCGTTGCCAGCTTCTCCCCCCCACCCTCACCGAACAGATGCTCTGCGTGACCACAGTTCGAGCAAATGTGTACCGCCATGTTCTCCACGACACCCAGCACCGGAATGTTGACCTTGCGGAACATCTCGACACCCTTGCGTGCATCCAGCAAAGCCAGATCCTGCGGCGTGGTCACAATCACCGACCCGGTCACCGGGACTTTCTGTGCCAGGGTCAGCTGGATATCGCCGGTACCCGGTGGCATATCAATGACCAGGTAATCAAGGTCATTCCAGGCCGTTTGTGTCACCAGCTGCAGCAACGCACCCGACACCATCGGACCGCGCCACACCATCGGCGTGTTGTCGTCAGTCAAAAAGGCCATCGACATGACTTCAACGCCATGGGCTTCGATGGGCACGAACCACTTCTGATCACGAATCTTCGGCCGCGTACCTTCAGCGATGCCAAACATCACGCCCTGGCTCGGACCATAAATATCCGCGTCCAGAATCCCCACCCGCGCACCTTCACGGGCCAGCGCCAGTGCCAGGTTGGCTGCGGTGGTGGACTTGCCGACACCGCCCTTGCCGGAAGCCACGGCCACAATGTTCTTCACATTGGCCAGGCCCGGGATTTGCGCCTGCGCCTTGTGCGCCGCAATCACGCAGTTGATCTCGACCTTGGCCGAGGTCACGCCATCCATGTTTTCGATGGCGGTTTGCAGGATCTGCGCCCAGCCACCCTTGAACAGACCGGCGGCATAACCCAGTTCAAGCTGAACACTGACGCGCTCACCCTGAACCTCTATGTTGCGGATGCATCCGGCACTGACCGGATCCTGATTCAGATAAGGGTCGGTGTATTGGCGAAGGACGGCCTCCACCGCTGCGCGATTAACTGCGCTCATGGGCAACTCCCGTAAAGACTGAGTAAAACAGGCCGCTATCGTACCTGTAATAAACCACCGGCAGCAGGCTTTTGAACCGCACAAAAACAGCACAAACGATCAGATACGCCAGCACGGGGTGAAATATATTGCCCGGCGCTTTATAGTGGCCGACCACCGTCTCATCAAGTAGCCGAGCCCCATGTCCGAGCCACGCAATATCTTAGTCACCAGCGCCCTGCCCTATGCCAATGGTTCAATTCACCTTGGCCATATGCTTGAGTACATCCAGACTGATATGTGGGTGCGCTTCCAGAAACTTCGCGGCAATCAGTGCACTTATGTCTGCGCAGACGATGCCCACGGCTCGGCCATCATGTTGCGCGCCGAGAAAGAAGGCATCACCCCCGAGCAACTGATCGCCAACGTCCAGGCTGAACACAGCGCCGACTTTGCCGAGTTCCTCGTCGATTTCGACAACTTCCACTCGACCCACGCCGAAGAAAACCGTGAGCTGTCGAGTGCGATCTACATCAAGCTGCGCGAAGCCGGGCATATCGCTACCCGCTCGATCACCCAGTACTTCGACCCGGAAAAGAAAATGTTCCTGGCCGACCGCTTCATCAAGGGCACCTGCCCTAAATGCGGCACTGACGATCAGTACGGCGACAACTGCGAAAAATGCGGCGCCACCTACGCGCCAACCGATCTGAAGAATCCCAAGTCCGCCATCTCCGGCGCCACTCCGGTGCTCAAGGATTCCGAGCACTTCTTCTTCAAGCTGCCCGACTTCGATGCCATGCTCAAAAGCTGGACCCGCAGCGGCGCCCTGCAGGATGCTGTAGCCAACAAGATCGCCGAATGGCTGGATACCGGCCTGCAACAGTGGGATATCTCCCGCGATGCGCCGTACTTCGGCTTCGAGATCCCGGACGCGCCAGGCAAGTACTTCTATGTATGGCTGGACGCACCAATCGGCTACATGGCCAGTTTCAAGAACCTCTGCGCCCGCCGTCCAGATCTGGACTTCGACGCGTACTGGGCCAAGGACTCCACCGCCGAGCTGTACCATTTTATCGGCAAGGACATCGTTAACTTCCACGCCCTGTTCTGGCCAGCCATGCTCGAAGGCGCAGGCTATCGCAAGCCTACTGCCATCAACGTTCACGGTTACCTGACCGTCAACGGCCAGAAGATGTCCAAATCCCGCGGCACCTTTATCAAGGCCCGCACCTACCTGGACCACCTGGCACCGGAATACCTGCGCTACTACTACGCCTCCAAGCTGGGTCGCGGGGTTGATGACCTGGACCTGAACCTGGAAGACTTCGTACAGAAGGTCAACTCGGACCTTGTCGGCAAAGTGGTCAATATCGCCAGTCGTTGTGCAGGCTTTATTCACAAGGGTAACGCCGGTGTGATGGTCGAGGGCAATGCTGCTCCCGAACTGACCGAAGCGTTCCTGGCCGCCGCACCAAGCATTGCCGAGGCCTATGAAGCCCGTGACTTCGCCCGTGCCATGCGTGAAATCATGGCGTTGGCCGACCGTGCCAACGCCTGGATCGCTGACAAGGCTCCTTGGGCAATGGCCAAAGTTGAAGGCAAGCAAGCTGAAGTTCAGGCGGTCTGCGCACTGGGCATCAACCTCTTCCGCCAGCTGATCATCTTCCTCAAGCCGGTCCTGCCAGTACTGGCTGCCGATGCAGAGGCATTCCTGAATGTCGACCCCCTGACCTGGAACGATCACCAGGTGTTGCTGGCCAACCACCAATTGAACGCATTCAAGCCATTGCTGACCCGTATCGACCCGGTCAAGGTCCAGGCCATGACCGATGCTTCGAAAGAAGACCTGGTCGCCAGCCAGACCGACACCGGCAGCGCTGCACCACAGGGCAACGGCGAACTGGTCAAGGAGCCGCTGGCCGCAGAAATCGAGTTCGATACCTTCGCTGCCGTGGACTTGCGCGTCGCGCTGATTCTCAAGGCCGAAGCGGTTGAAGGTGCCGACAAGCTGCTGCGCCTGACCCTGGATATTGGCGACGAGCAACGCAACGTGTTTTCGGGAATCAAGAGCGCCTACCCGAACCCGGCCGAGCTTGAAGGTCGTCTGACCATGATGATCGCCAACCTGAAGCCACGCAAAATGCGCTTTGGCATATCTGAAGGCATGGTGATGGCTGCCGGCCCTGGCGGTGAAGAAATTTACCTGCTCAGCCCGGACAGCGGCGCCAAGCCAGGTCAGCGCATCAAGTAACACTGCCCCTTTGCACCGTCTGGTGGCCTGCAGGCCACCAGACGCTGTTCATCAGTAGCCGCCCCTCCCGTCATGCCGGATAATCAGCCGTCTTTACCGAGCTGAACGATCTTGCACCCACGCTTGACCGTCACGCCCCTATTTATCTCTGCGCATGTTGAGCGTCGCCCAGATGCGACCCGCTGTAGCTGGACTGATCACACCATGAGCCTGATTCAACGTATTGATGCTTTACTGCCGCAAACTCAATGCGGGAAATGCGGCCATCCTGGCTGCAAACCTTATGCGCAAGGTATTGCTCAAGGCGAGGCAATCAACAAGTGCCCGCCTGGCGGTGCCGAAACCATTGCTGCACTGGCCAGCTTGCTCAGGGTTCCCGTACTGCAACTGGATACCGATCGCGGCCAGGCCCCACCGCAAGTGGCCTATATTCGCGAAGCCGAATGCATCGGCTGCACCAAATGCATTCAGGCCTGCCCGATCGATGCCATTCTTGGCGCCGCCAAACTGATGCACAGCGTGATTATCGATGAATGCACCGGTTGCGATCTCTGCGTTGCGCCATGCCCGGTGGACTGCATCGAAATGCACCCGCTGCCTGCCAATGTCATCCCGATTGTCGGCGGCCTCGCTCAGAATGAAGAGCAGTTCAACGCCCGTAACCAGAAACGCGAGCATGCCCGCAAGCGCTTCGAGTCGCGCGACGAACGCCTGCGCCACGAAGAGCTGCACAGGCAAGCTGAACGCCTTGCCCGTGCCCAGCGCCCGCCTGCAGCAACCCTCAGCGGCACGCAAACGGATTTCCCCGGGGCAGCATCAGGCAGCCTCAATGACGCCGCACTTAAAAAAGCCAAGGTCACTCTGGCCATGGCCCGCGCGCAATTGAACAAATCGTTGAAGGCCTTCGGGCATCCGCCAACCGCACAGCAGCAATCTCAGCTGGTTATTCTGCAACAGCAGTTTGAATCCGCGCAGCAGGCACTGGCTCAACTGGAGTCAATGCCCCTGGCCGCCACACCCGCACCGATAGCCAATACTGCCGAACTCAAACGGGCAAAAATCCAGCTGGCCATGCGCCGCGCCGAACTTAAAAAAGCCATGGGCCAAGAGGTGTCCGGCACCGAGCTGACACTTTTGGCTGACGCTGTCACTCAGGCAGAATCCGCACTCAATGCGCTGGATCCGGGCAAGACTTGAAAAAACCATATAAGCGCCCCACCGTTTATCGGACTGCTCTTCAGGAAAGTTTTTAACCATGAACGCCGTAAAGCGCCTTGAAATATTTCGCCGGTTTCACGAAGACAACCCTGAACCTAAAACCGAACTGGCCTATTCATCGCCTTTTGAACTGCTTATCGCCGTGATCCTGTCTGCACAGGCCACTGACGTCAGCGTTAACAAGGCAATGGCCAAACTGTTTCCGGTCGCCAACACACCAGAAGCCATCTACGCTCTGGGAGTGGAAGGACTGTCGCACTACATCAAGACCATTGGCCTGTATAACAGCAAGGCCAAGAACGTGATCGAAACCTGCCGTTTATTGATTGAGCGCCATGGCAGCCAGGTCCCACAGACCCGAGAAGAGCTTGAAGCACTGCCCGGGGTAGGTCGTAAAACGGCAAACGTTGTGCTCAATACAGCTTTCCGGCAACTGACAATGGCTGTAGACACCCATATTTTCAGGGTCAGCAACCGAACCGGTATTGCCCCTGGCAAAAACGTGGTGGAGGTCGAAAAAAACCTCATGAAGTACGTACCAAAACCCTACCTGCTGGACGCCCATCACTGGCTTATCCTGCACGGGCGCTACGTGTGCCAGGCGCGCAAGCCTCGGTGCGGCAGTTGTCGCATAGAAGACCTGTGCGATTTCAAGGAAAAAACCTCTGTAGTGGTCAACTCATCCCGGACACGGTTTTGAGTTTTTCTTCCGTTTTCGCTGGGGCCAATCCATCGTTAAATTGATGAGGTCGGATCCAGTTGTAGTGATGCATCAGGTACTGGCTAATATC